>JADJPF010000019.1 GCA_016713405.1 Blastocatellia bacterium | reverse complement strand
AATTAGCTAAAAAGTCAACTTTATGTTTAGAATATATCATTGTTCATGAACTAGTACATTTGCTAGAACGCCATCATAATAAACGTTTCAATAGTTTGATGAGCAAATTCATGCCTTTATGGGAATTCCATCAAAAAGAATTAAATAGTTTATTGGACTATAGCGAGTGGGATTACTAGCTATATTTTTCATAATCTAACTTCAATAGCTAAAGCAGGTTCGATTCTATATATTTAGGTAAATTACGCCCTTAAAATTTTTTTATTACAATTCTAAACTTCAGTAGAAATATTTACTTGTTGTGGATTGTTTATTGTTATAGGCGTAGAATATCGCCTTAAGTCTCTTAACTGTCTTAAAGTCCTTAAAAACAGCTTGTTAAAGCGAGCCATCATAATAGCAGCATGTTCTAAGGCTTCTTGCTCTGTAACACGTGGGCCCGCAACCATTATTATTTTTAGATTGCTCTTTTGAGCTTAAAGCAACTATGTTTGTGAGTGGCTCTTTGTTGGACGGGTTTCATTCCAAAACAAATATTGGCTAAAGGCTTGTGCCATCATATCAATCATAGCTATTTCTATGGCTCCTTTTGGTTGCCACTGCTCTATAAAACCATCTCGAATTGCTAAATATTGGGCGCGTGTCCAAGGCTCTTGTTGCCATTCAGCTACTTCAAGCCCACCAGCAGCGCGATGTCCGCTTAAAAATTCATTGCAGGGCTTCTTGTTTTATTTCTTCCCAAACATCAGCGGCTATTGTTGGATCACGCTCAAATAGGATTGCTATTGCCCACCAACATAGTATTAACTGGCTGGCTTAAAATATGCTGATATTCTTTCTCGGTACTAATGTCAGGTTGAGGATTTTTAGCTTTTTCAACAGCTTGTTGAGGCGTTAAACCTTCATTTTCAAGATAATAAACTACTCGACAAGCCCAAGCTTTTCTTAACTCACGAGCTATTGATCCAAATTCTATGCCAGCTATTGATGCAGCAATAGAATTAATATCAATAGCTGGTGACTTAGTTTGGCTATTGTTAGCTTCTGCTAAACAAACGTTATTTTCATTGGTTTTTTTTGTGCTTTCATTCATTGCCAATCACCTCATTAATCTGGGCTTTTAGCTTACGCCATAATGCTAAGTGCTTTAGTTGAAATTCTTTGTTAATGCGCTTTTGCTCTTGGTAGTTTTTACAAGCGGTTTTAACAATAGCTGCATCTTCTTTGCGTACATATTGCTTAAATCTTTTGCCTTCATGTCTCCAAAAACGGTAAAAATAGGGGCCGTGCAGATATCCTTGTAAGCATTTTACAATTGGCACGGTTACATTTTTTGTAATAGGCCACAATAGAGCCAGAAATAAAGTCAATCTTGGGTGACAAATTTGAAATAATTTTTTTCATATAATTTTTAGGAGTATTTTTTTCAAGCATAAAGCTACGATTTAAACGAGAAAAACGAGTTAATTCAATCGTTATGTAGTAAAAACTTATTTTCCTCGTTTTCCTCGTTTTCCTCGTAACAAGATTGGGTTTGTCTTTTAATTGCACTAGAAAACCATTTTTCCGTAGGTCGCCCACGTTCATTAGTAGTTTCTTTTTGACAATATGCAAGTTGAGACTCAACCAAGTTAGCTAGGGCATTGTTAATTTTGCTAGCACTGTAATTTCGCTTGAAAAGATGCTCAATAATAAAAGACTTTGTTAAACCTTCTTCTCCTAGATCATTTAGTGCTTTGAGAATTTCATCAGCTAAAGGATCTCCTAAAGAATCACCAAAAATGTATTTAGCTGAATCTTCACAATATCGCCAAACTTCTAAAGCAGCTTCCATATGTTTTTGTTGAATGACTAATGAGCAATCAAGCAAAGCGTACAAGCAAGACAACCTTAATACTTGAGGTGCAGCACGTGATGTAGCAGATCCAAATAAACCTACTTTTCTTTAGAAAGATCAGCATAAACTGTACGCCAAAATTCTGTTGCTTTTGAGCATCTTTCCTTAATTCAAAACAACTTTTAGCAAATTCTATTACTTTGACTAACCCTTTTACTCGGCTCAAAGTTTACTTTATGAAGCTCACCACCATCAGGAAGAAGCTTTGAGCGTTTTACACATAGCCACAAAAACCGGTTAGCAAAACCATTTCCTAATTCTGTTCGGTCAATATACCTTCTTAACTCATCAGGAGTAATATGCCCTATGATAGAAATATGTGCTTGTGTTGCTTGAGCAGGATTATTTTTAGTGATGATTCTTAAATCGCCTTTATCCCAAGCTTCTCGAATGATCGCTGACAATGTGTTGCCATCTCGTTGTAACACCCTTAACACGGAAGCAAATTCTGTTTCTATTATAAGTAAACGTTTATCTTCTATACCGCTATCAATAATAACTTTTTGATAACCTGTAACTTTGCCTTTTTCTTTTATTGGCTCAGTTTTTCTATAGGATCGCGTACAGCCCAAATAAGTCCTTCCCCTGAAGATAAGCCTGACATAATTCGATTAGCCCAAGTTGGATCTACCAGCTTAAAAAGACGCTCAATAGGATCCCATGAAGTACCTTTGCGACCACTGGCAGTTTTACCAACAAGACAAATAAAAAAATTTAAGTAATGATCACATCCAGAAACTGTAAATCTAGCACTTCTACCAATAATATTTCCAAAAGCTACAAGAAATTGTAGTAAAAGAGCCGCATTGTCTGATTCGGTATGAGGTGCTATTAATTCTGTCACCATTCCAGCAGTACCTTGATAAGCAACGTCTTTTAGGGATTGCGGCCAACTTAGCTTAAAAGGCATATATTCTTGACTTGATTGCTCTGTTTTAGAAATTAGACCTTTTTCTTTAGCTCTACGCTCAAACTCTTTAATATCAAGCTCAATAATTTTGCTCATACTATTTCCCCTCCAGCAAGAATAAAATCATCAAGCCCCTTAAATTTAGTATCCCAAGACCAAATTTTTATGTTGATGTTATGCTCTTTTAGTGTGTCTATCAGCCGTATTACAGCATTACAAACAGGTGCTTTGTCTTCCCAATCTGAATCAAAAGCTATTGCTACAGTTTTAAGCTCAGGAATTTCTTTTTTTAGTTGTTGTGCAAAAATATTGTTAAAAGAAGAAACTCCAGCTACAGCAATAAAACAAAGGCTCATTTTTTCAGCACAAATATCAGCTTTTAGAGGCCCCTCAGTTATAACAGCAAATCCTGTTTGTTTGGCTAGATCAACATTAACAAAATGTATTGGAGAGCCAGAACTTGCACCATCAGTAAAGTCACGTGAAGAAAACCAAATGTATCTGGACATATCTTTTCCTATTGTATCTCGACGTATTTGCATGCCTTGAATGCGTCCAATAGAATCTCGAACAGGGATAAAACCTGGGTTACCAACTGGACTAAATCGCCAATCCTTTTTCAGTCTTAAAAACCTGGTATTCCACTTAGCTCAAAGTTATTTGCTAGTTCTTTGGTAATTTGAAGATGTTAGGAAATATAGGTAATGTTGCATAAAGATTATTAAATATTCTTTCATCGCTTAAACCGCGTACATTGAGCAAATTATCAGCATGATTTAGGGATAGTTGAAGAAACTCATTTAATAAAGCACTATAAACTTTGTTTCGTTGCTCAATATTTGCTAAAGGTTTTTCAACTGATTGAGCTACAACAGGTTTATTTGGATGAATGATCACCTCATCATATTTAAGACTATGGATGTAGGCCCCCATTTACTAGCTTCTTAAAACTACCCTGCTGAAACTCTACAACAAAAGCAAGCGATCCATTTTCTGATACACTACACCAATCAGGTTTATTACATATTGGACAAGGGTTTTTTGCGGTTTACTCTAATAAGTCGTGATCGTTCATGGTTTGACTTAAATGAAGGGATATTATTTTTGTTAAACATAAGCTATAGCCTCTTTTCTTTTTGGGGATAGCTTGACGCTCACATTTTTCTAAAAGCTCTCTAACGTGTTTTTCAGAATAAGCCACTTTGGAGCCTAGCTTAAAACAGGCAAGTTTACCTTGCGATCTCCATCGCCAAAGAGTTGTCCTAGAAACATTTAACCGCTCAATTAATACTTTTTCAGGTAAAATTTCTTCTGGGTGTATATTACTCATTTCTTTATCCTTTTAATTTTACTTGCAGCAAGGTTTTGCTACTAGATGAAGCATAAAGAAACACACTTTTTGATAAGTAATGTTAGAAAAGATTAAGATTGTTTTTGCAAAAGATTAATTAAAGTCAAAAATCTTTCAGTGATCATAGTATCGTTAAGCCTTTCAAATTCTTCTCGTTTTATCTCTTGATAATACCTAATCAAATGTTTCTTTACTATAAGGTTTATCTTGACGATTAATATTTAATTCATAAGCAGCATGATCACAAGCAAAAGCTAATGGGGTAGAAAGCCGTCTTTTTGATGACTTATTATTGCTAATAAATTGATTAAGCATTTTGGTGATAACTTTTTCTATTAATTCTGGGGTGTAACTATTTGAGAGTGTCTGAAAAGTGTCTTCTTTTTTTAACAAAGCAAGCCTATTTGTTGAAGCTTTTCGAGATTTATAAAAATCTAAAATAAATTCCCACAAAGGTTTTACGATCAACGATATTTACAAATGCTATACAAGTTTTCATAATTCCAAGGGTATTGACTTGCTATGTTACCTCCTGAACCATGAAGCTTTAGGAATGATCGCAAAATTTTTCTTTTCTTATCATCTAACCAATCAAGCTGTTGTGAAAATGTAAGAAATCTTGTTGTTATCCTATCGCTTTCCCCTTTATCCTTAAGAAATTTTTCAGAAGATGCTGAAACAGCCAAGAAAAGTAATTCCAAGAAAGCTATCCCAAATAGTTTCAATTTAGCTTCTTCGACAAATTCTAATGCCTTATTAGTTAACCCTTCTATGTCTTCATCTCGATTGAAAATATAGATCTCAAGAAAAAGAAAACAGGGAAAAAAAAGTTGAGCGAAAAAGAAAAAGCATGGAAAATCTCTAAGAAATAGAAATTCAATATAAGGAGATTTCCCAATGCTAATATTCCGATTAAGAATAACAAAGAACAGCAACAAGAGCTAGAGAAAAAATTAAAGTCCAGTCAAAAATTAGGAAAAAATAAGAGAAAGTAAGCAGATAATGGTATTGTTAGCAATAAGTCGAGAAGTAGCAATAACAGAAATAGCAAAAGTATTAGAAATAACAGAAGAAACAATAAATAAACATATAAAAAACTATTTAGTAAGAGGAATAGACAGTATCGAATCAGGAAAATCATCCGGCCGACCTGGAAAATTAAACAAAAAGCAAAAACAAGAATTAGCAGAAATAATAGAAAAAGGGCCAGAAGCAGCAGGATTTAGTGGAACATGTTGGCGTAGTCCAATGATAGTAGAGCTAATAAGAAAAATATGGGAGTGAGATATAGTGTATTTTATATAGTAGAACTGCTTAAAAATCTAGGATTTTCATTTCAGAAAGCAAGATTTATATCAGACCATAGATGAAGACAAAAGAGCAGAATGGTTAGCTGAAACTTGGCCTAAAGCTTCAACTTAGCTAGGAAAAAAAAGGTGCATATCTACTTTTTGGAGATGAAGCTAGCTTTCCTCAGTGGGAGTAGTCTTTCCTACACTTGGGCCCGTAGAGGCAACCAACCTACTATTAAAACTTCTGGTACTCGAGAGCTTTTCGTTCTTTGGTTTAATTGATTTTTTTCACTGGCAAATTTTTTATCAATCTACTACTTCCGTTTTAACTCTGACACCTACCAAGCTTTTCTTACTTCTGTTATTAGGCACTCTTCAAACATATTGTTCTTATTCAGGATAGTGCTAAATACCATACTTCTAAACAGCTTAAAGACTTTTTTTCAACTTTAACAAGTCCTGCTTAACTGTTTTCCAGCTCCCTCTTATTCTCCTGACTTTAACCCTATCGAAAAGCTTTGGAAAAATCTCAAGAAATCCCATTCATTTACATCATTTTCCTACTTTTGATTCTTTGCAATCTAAAGTTGATGAGCTTTGTTTGATTTTCTCTTCAACCTTTTGCTATTTTAGTTTTATTTGGCTTTATGATTCTCTCAATTTTTTTCTTTGCCTTTAGCTGCCTAATTTCGCTTTTTTATTTTTCTTGAATA
>JADJPF010000018.1 GCA_016713405.1 Blastocatellia bacterium | reverse complement strand
GAGGTAAATATGGCTGGCTGAAGCTATATCATTTATCTTGCTAAAAATATCTACAGCATTGTTAAGATTAAGTAAGGCGTTGTCTACTTCGCTACGTTCAAGAAAATATTTTGCTTTGCCGTAAAATTGATGTGCTATGGCTAAGTCATGTCGCTTTTTGTCGGCTGTTGCATTGCTGGGCAAAGAAATTATCGCGCTAACCATATCTTGGACAAGCTTATCTTGTTGTAAAGTAACAAGTTTGCTGCCTATAAACTCAGCTATTTTAAGCTGTTCCTGGGCTTCTACAAACTTTTCTGCTAAATAAAAATCTGCCCAAGCGGGAAGTAAATCATCTATTACATACATTCGAGAAGGATGCGGATATTTTTCAAATACTTGATTAGCTATAGCTAAATCATTGTTTATAACAGCGTTGGCTAGCTTAGTTTTTTCTGCTTGCCAGATTTGCTCAAAAGTAGGTGCATTTAACACATCAAGGTGTTTTTGGCCTCCTTTTGCCAACCATGATTGGTTTCTAAGGACAGATATTTTTCCCATGCTTCTCGTGCTAATCTCTCTAAAAAAAGCTTTTGAAACATCAAAGCACGGTTAAAAAGTATTGGCATTTCAGGGTTTGTTGGGTTGATGGCAAGAGCTTCATCTATAGTTGAAAGTGCATAAACATAATCTTTTGGCTGTTCTGTATAATCACCCCTAGTAAAATAGGCTGTAGCTAAATCATTGAGTAGCAAAGCATTATTTGGATTATTTTTAACTTCTTTTTCTAGTTTATCAACTGCTGCATCAAATTCCCCTTGTGAAATATAAACGGCTGCAACACCGCGTGTTATGGTTAAAGTTGGTGCGGATATGTCTTCAAGCATAAGCCTTGGGATCGCTACTTTTAAGTCTTCTGGATAGTTGTTTTTTAAGTTTTTAGTGTTTGCGCCTCGGCTTGCTGTTAAATCGTCGTCTTCATTTGTTTCATTGTCTAAAACTATGGTTTCAACAATAGGTTTTTTGGTTTCTTTTTTAATTTTCTCAACTAAAGCTGTATTTATTTGATAAGGCTGATAGTTAGAATAGATAGACAATCTAGCTTCTGTATTACGTAACATATTGGGCGAGCTAGCTATTTTGTCAATGTATTCCAAAACTTGTTTTTGTGAACCAGTAGAATTACTATTTTGGGATTGTTTTACTTTGTAATAAAACAAAGTTCCAAATAACAAAAGATTTAGTATCAAAAGTGTTGTTATAACGTATTTTGGCTTCATTGCGAGTTTGACAAAAAGTAAAAATAATTTGCTTGGGATGTTACTAAGCAATAGATTTCAACCTATTTTGATTAACCTAGGTTGATTTACTTGTACTTATAATAGACTAAGGCTGACAATTACATATTATTTCTAGCGATTAGAATGGAAGCTATAATAATGCTTAATCTTTTTAGAATCAAGTTATTATTAAAAATTTTAACTTTTAATCTTAAGACGTAAAAACTTTCTTAAATCGTACAAAATGTAAGAAAAAAGTAAGAATTTTTGTGTAAAATTTTGTTAAAAATAATGTGGTTTTTACTAAGGAAATAGATTAAGTAATTTTCTGTGGAATATAACCTATAAATTAGTCTTATTTTGATCTCGTTTTAGCCAAGAAATAATGGTAGATAATAGTTGGTTTGTGCTAACAAGTTTTTGGCGGGTGGCTGCTAAATTTTGAGCTTTTGCATAGTTGCTTGCATCACGTTCACGGTGTGATTGGGTTTCTAACTCAGCAGCAACTAGTTTTGCTTGATCTAAAAAATAATTTGCTGCAAGTAATGCTTCTTGCCCTTCTTTTACTTTGCCTGTAGTAAATAATTCTCTGCAAGAAACTCCTACTTCCTGCATTTCAGCTAACAAGGCAATAGCACGACGCATTAACATATTTTGCTTTTTATTTTCCACTTGTGCTTCTTCATCATCGCTTGAAAGAAGTGCTTCTACTTCCCAAGAGGCTACAGTTAGCTGAGAGCGTTTAAGTTGTAAAACTTTAACGGGTAAATCCCTAAGTTTTGTTGCTAGCAAAATACAAATCTCTGCTAAGCGGCTTTGTAACTTCATCTCAATTTGATTTTGATCTATTGCAGATGTTTGCAAAAAGTTTTGCTGTTCGGCTGTTGCTATTAACCTCCCTGTAGCACTAATGGTTGGAACGTTAGCGTCTGATAATGAAGTACCAGGAGTTGAGACAAATAATCTTCTTTCTATAGGCAATTCTGAGGGTTGAGAAGGATAAACAGGCTTTGCCATAGGAGGTAGGTTTGTTACAGGTTTTGCTGTTGGTGGTAGATTTGCTGGTACTATAGGCTTTGCCATAGGGGGTAAATTTGTTACAGGTCTTGCTGTAGGGGGTAAACTTGCTGGCGTTGCTGTAGGAGGTATAGATGACAAGGTTGCTGTTACAGGTTTTGCTGTTGATGGCAAAGTAGCTTTATCAACACTAGCATAAATACTTTGAGAATTATTTCCTGCTGTAAGTAGATTTTGCTCTTTTATATGCGCTCTTAGCAATCGGCTAATTTCTGCTAAAACCATTAAGTTAGATCTATTATTTTCGTAATTATAATTAAGTAAGTCTTTAGCTCGCTCAACCATACGTCGAGCAGCTTCTATGTCTAGGGAGCCTGCTTGACCACGACGAGGGATTACTTTAATTCCTGCTCTTAAAAGTTGGTCACAAATCATTCCTAATTCGCGTTGCTCCTCTTCCATTAACTCTTTAATTCTAAAATCTAATTTTAAGTTAATCTCTATAACTACGGGCAATATTTGAGGATGCCAAAATGAATGGCCTAAATTTTGCTTGGCTTGTTTTATACGCGCAAGTAAATTGCTCTCTATAATTTCATAGTAGTTATCTACTGATTCCAGTTCAGTAAGTAGCCCTTTGATTAAACTTAAATTTGGATCTTCAGAAAATAGCTCGCTACTAGTGAGTTCTGAAGCAAATAAGTTACTAATAATTAGCTGACGATCAACTTCTAATTCTAAAGCTCGGCTTAATAGTAATTCTACTTTACCTTTATCATCTGCTGAGTTTGACTGGACGGCAATCATAAATCTAGCTAAATGAAGCATTTCTTCAGGCAGTAACACACCTTGATCCAAATATTGGCGCATAGTGTAGGGTGGAAGATTGTCATTTAATCTTTGTAACCAGCTTTGATATTCTTGTAATTGTTTTTCTACTATAGTTATTTGCTTAGTTAATTTTACTGGATCAGAAGTATGGAGTTGTAGTTTAATTTGCTTTAGTTGGCTAAAAATTAAACCTGCAATTTTTGGTGGATCAGATTGTGTTCTTAATAACTTATTTAATATTTCACAAGCACTATGTAGTTGCTTAAATTGAAGCGCACATTGCTTAAAGATTTCTGATGGAGACGCAAGTATTTCAATAACTGGGGACTGAGTTTTTTGTGTATTTTCTGTGCTTTGGTTAGATGTGTAACTAAGAGGGATAGCAGGAAATTCTATGCTTTTTTTATTATTAGGTTTTTTAGACACTTTTTCTAGTATTTCTTCTACTAGTATTTTAGTATCAGCTAAAGCTTTTCTAATGATTCTTTTTCTGTATCTGTAGTTTGTTTAATTAATTCTTTAAGTGTATCTAATACAGTTTTTAGTAAGGGGAGCGCGTTTTCAGGGTGATTTAACTCTATTTCACAATTAGCTATTGCTGATGCTGCTAGCCATTTAAGTTTTAAGTTTTCTTTTGCTAAACGTAAAGCTTCTTGATAACTTTCTAAAGCTTCATTTAATAAAGAATCATTTTTTAAGCAATTTCCTAAAGAGATTAATACTTCAGCTTCTTTAATTGTTGTTTTAGTTTCTTGGCAAATAGTTTGAGCTTTTTTAAGCAAATCTCTAGCTGTCTCATACTCTGCCATTGCTGTATAAAACTGTCCATAAATATAAAAATATTTTATTTGTGATTCAGCAGAGGGGTTTTGAGATTGATTTTTTAATAGTTCTAAAGCCTTGCTTGCCCAACTAAAAAAGGTTTTTGCTCTGTCAAAAGCAAATTTATTACAAGCCATTGCTGCTGCTTCTACTGACCAATGAAAAGCTTGAGCAAGTTCATTTGCTTGCAAATAATGATAAGCAATACTACCAGCATTATGATCTACAGCATTGGTGTTTTCTAAAATCTTAGCTGTTTTATTATGTATTATTCTGCGTTGCCTTAGAGAAGATTTTTCATATAAAACTTTGCGTGTAGTGTTATAACAAAATGTATATTTTTCAGAATTATTTAAGATAGATGGAGGTTCTTCATGAATAAGAAATTGTCTTAAACCTTCTTCAATAGCTAAAACAAGTTCTTGTTCTGTAATTTCTGTCGTTTGTTGAAGAAGATCAAAAGAAAATTCCTCTCCAATTACTGCGGCTTGTTGAAAAATACTTAAAACATTTTTAGAAAGCCTAGAAAGTTGAAGTTCTATTAAATCTATCAATGAAGTAGGTAGTTGAACTTCACTTAAATTATCTACTTCCCAGAGCTTTCCAGTCCAACGAATTTTTTTATCTTCAATTAATTGTTTAACTACTTCAATTAAGTAATATGGATTACCGCCAGTTTCTTGGTGCAGTTTGCTAGTAACATTTTCTGGGAAATTATGTTGTGGGAAAATACGATTAATTAAATTTTCTGTATCGGTTTCAGAAAGAGAACGTAACTTTATTTGCTCATAAGCATTATATCTACTCATTCGCCTTAGCCAGGTACGAAGAGGATTTCCTTCTATTGAAAGTTCATACTCTCTAATAGTGCAAACTAAAAAGAAAGGTTTGCTTTGCATTGACCGGATTAAATAGGCAATAAACTCTAAACTTAACTCATCTCCCCATTGAAGATCATCTAGAAAAAACACTACAGGAATTATTTGTGATAACAACAAATAACTTTTAGCAAGCAGTTCAAAATTATAATATTTAGTCGCTTCAGTATTAGTATCTAACGATAGAGTAAAAGAAATACTGGTAATTTCTTTTAAGTGATTTTCAAAAGCTTGTAAGGCTGCATTATTTGGATATTGTTTTTCTAGTAAGGATTTAGTTCTATAAAGTCCATCAATAAAAATTTTATAAGGTGCGCTACTACCTACGTCAAAATACCTGCCATCAATAACAACTTGTTCTTGTTCTGGAAGTTTTGCAAAAAACTGATTAACCAATTCTGTTTTGCCAATTCCAGGATCTCCAATAATAAAGATAGGTTTGCCTTGACCAGCAAAAGATAGTGTTAACCAGTTGTTAAGCTTAGCTAACTCTTCTGAACGGCCTACAAAACGTTCTGAGACTTTATCAGCATCATAGAGATACTCAGTTGTTAGATTTGGCAAAACTAATGAATCATTGCTCATAACATCCATTCACTAAAGCACTTAAAACAATTTTCTTATTCTTAAATAAAGATTTATAGTTTGTGATTTTCTTTTTAAAAATGTTTGGACAAAAGGTTTGTTTTTAAGCAGATTAGTTGTCCCCCTCAAGACATAGAGTTATTTTTTTAGATTGTAAGCTAAAACTTTTAATATTCAATTAGTCTTAATGAAAAATTAACACTTTCATTTTACTTTACTATTTTTCTGATGACTAGTTATAGATTAGTTTATAGCTATTTACCAAACAAAAAATATTCTAAAAAGCTTTGCAAAAAGTTAATTTTACTTATAAAAAAGTATTTTTTAAGTAAAATTAACTTAGCTTAAGTAACTATCCCAGATATTTTTGATCTAGGTTTTAAAGTAATTCTTGGTATGAAAAATAAAGGTGAAATTGTATAATTATTCTGTTTTCTCAAAAATATTTCTCAATATTTATATACAAATTTAATTGCTAAAAGTGTTTAAGGAGAAATTTGCATGACAACTTTAGTAAAACAACCCTTAAAGGAGGATATTGTTTATCCAGAAAGCGATGGTAAGCCAATGTCAGAAAATACTAAACAGTATGAATGGATCGTAACGATCAAAGAAAACTTAGAAGCATTGATACCAAATGCTTTTATTGCTGCTGATCTTTTTTGGTATCCAGTACAAAACCGACCTAGAATTGTTCAAGCACCTGATGTGATGGTAGCGATAGGTCGTCCAAAAGGTCATCGCGGCTCTTATAAACAATGGGAAGAAGGAAATATTGCTCCTCAAGTTGTTTTTGAAATTCTTTCCCCAAGTAATAGTGGTATCGAAATATTACGTAAATTAGAATTTTATCGCCAATACGGAGTAGGTGAATATTATGTCTATGATCCAGAAACAGAAGGGCTTTTTGGGTACACTAGATTAAATGACTCATTACAAGCTGTTGAAAATATATCTGGGTGGGTTAGTTTAATCCTTGGTATTAGGTTTGAGCCTAGCCCAGACGGATTAGCAATTTATTATCCAGATGGAAGAAGGTTTCTTACTTTTCAAGAACTACTAAGCCAAGCAGAAAATGAGCGACAACGAGCAGAAAACGAGCGACAACGAGCAGAAAATGAACATCAGCGAGCGGAAGACGAACGACAACGAGCAGAAAAACTAGCTGCAAAACTACGCGAAATGGGAATTGATCCAACGCAAATTTAATAATTAGTTTTTATTTGTGGATGCAAGTTTAATAATCAATAAACTTGCACCCACAGATAAAGTTAATTTATCGTTTAATAGGTATGCTTGCTACTTTAGGGCTTAATTCTAAAGCTTTTTTCACCATCCCAAGAAATTCTTCTCTTTCAGGGTTATTTTTTTGTGTGCTAGATTGAGCAATAGTTGAAATTTTTTCTAACGACCAATTTTTTGCTTCTGGGCTTTCACGTAAAACTTCTGCAAGTGCAGTAACTGCAATAGAAAATCGAAAATCTTCAGATGTTTGATCAAAGTTTTGTTTTAATCTAGCTAAATCATAAGTTGCTGCAACTTCTTCGGCAGGAGTTTCTTCTTTAGCATCAGGTGTTTTATAGCGTAGTCTAACAGTAGCAACATTGCTTGAAGGCTGTTTTTTTAGCTGGACTTCATAAATTGCTGTAACTGTATGACCAGCACCTATTTCACCAGCATCAACTTTATCATTACGGAAATCTTCATCAGCAATATCACGGTTTTCATAACCAACCAGACGATATTTAGCTACAGTTTTTGGGTTAAATTCAACTTGAATTTTGACATCTTTTGCTATTACTTGAAGTGTTCCGTTTAATTGCTCAACAAAAATTCTTTTTGCTTGCGCAATGTTATCTATGTAATAGTAATTGCCATTACCTTTGTTAGCAAATTGTTCCATCATCGTATCTTTATAGTTACCCATTCCAAAACCTATTGTGCTAACGGTAATTCCTTCTTTTACATATTCTTGTATTTGCTCCAAAATCTCCTGATGGCTAGTTTTACCAATATTAGCATCTCCATCCGAGCAAATAATAATTCTATTAATACTATTAGGTGCAAAAGAAGCGTGAGCTTGCTTATAGGCTAGGTCAATTCCGGCTTCCATTGCTGTCCCGCCGCCTGATTCTAACTCATCAATTGCCGATAAAATAACGCTTTTTTGACTTATTGGAGTTGGAGATAAAACTAAATTTACTCCACCAGCATAAGTTGTAATTGCTACTGTATCGTGATCTTTTAAGTGTTTAACCAACATTTTTAGGCTTTGTTTAACCATTCCTAATTTATCATCAGAAGCCATTGACCCACTATTATCAACTAGAAAAGTTAAATGTGTGGGTGGACGATCTGCTAGTGTTACTTCACGCCCTTTTAGACCAATTCTTAGCAAATAGCGATTAGCATCAAAAGGAGATGTGCTAGCTTCCATAGTTAAAGAAAATGGATGTTTAGTTACTGGGTTAGGGTATTGGTACTTAAAATAATTAATAAATTCCTCAACTCTAACAGAGTCTTTTGGAGGGAGTACACCTTCATTTAATTTGCGACGTGCAATTGTGTAAGAGCCTGTATCAACATCAATTGCAAAGGTTGAAAAGCGGTCTTTTTCGCTATTTGTCCAAGGATTGACTCCATAATTTTTGTAGCCTTCTGTGTTTTGTTTATTTATAGGAAGATCTGCTACATCTCTAGCACTATAAGTAGCGGATAGTTGGGATGTACTTCTTTCAATTGTAACAGTTTGTCCTGTTACTTCTACTATATCGGCTGTACTACCTACACTAAGTACAAGATTTAATTTTGTTTTTAAGGTTTTAGAAAGAGCGATATTTTGACGATAGGTTGAATTAAACCCATCAGCAGTCACTTTAACTTCATAAATGCCTATTGGCAAATTTGGAAATATATATTCGCCATTCTCATCTGTTGTTACAGATATTTCTGCACCTGTTTCAATATTTCTTATTGTAACTGTTGCACCTGGAATAACTGCTCCTGCTTCATCTGTAATTACACCGCTAATGCTACCAAAAACTTCTTTTTGAGTTTGGTTTTCCTGGATAACTGCTTGAGAAGTAGGAAGTTGGGGAAAAGAAATAATTAACGTTGAAGAAATTAGTGTTATTAAAAAAACACGAAAAAATATTTTACTCATAGTTGCTCATACCTCGCTATTTATTTTCTAGCCTTTAGCTAGATACACTAATACCCCGAACGTCATATCTATAGTATTTACTTACTACTTATATGATAAGCAAAAGTGATAATTATTATTATGGATGTATTTTGATTTAATTTTTAATAAGCAATTAAAATGCCATTCTGTTAGTTATTAGAAAAAGTATTTTTATTAGTTGATTATAAAAGCTTTAGAATAATGCCAAAGTAGAAGAATCATTGATTTAAGGAAGTTAATAATCTTATAGGGGTCTAAAAAAATGGATTTAAAACCAAAAAATAGTTATTTTAGCTATTTTAGATTATGAATTAATAAAGACAAACTCTTAAAAACTTAAAAGCTTGTCTTTATTTGGAGAGATGTTTTAGACAAGTTCAAGGCGGTTAAAGAAGTAAGAAACTTCAATAGCAGCATTTTCTTTTGAATCCGAGCCATGAACAGCGTTGCGCTCAATATCTGTTCCAAAATCACCGCGCAGTGTACCGGCAGGAGCTTCTTTAGAGTTGGTTGGCCCCATAAGCGCACGCCATTCTGGAACAGCATTTTCTTTTTCTAATGCCATTACAACAACCGGGCCGCTAGTCATAAATTGAACTAAACTACGGAAAAAAGGTCTTTCGCTATGAACTGCATAAAAGCCTTCAGCTTGTTTTTCAGATAAATGTAAAAGCTTAAGTCCGCGAACCTTAAAACCAGAATCCAAAACACGTTGGATAATGTTGCCAGCATTGTTAGCTGCTACTGCGTCTGGTTTGATAATGCCAAAAGTTAAATCGCTCATAAGAGTTTTTTTGATCTCCTTAAAAATTTTGAAAAATTTATTTTTGTAGTGCTTCTTGTACCTTTGCACCAATGTCAGCCGGGCTACTTACTACATAAATACCTGCTTCAGACATCATTTTCATTTTCTCTGCCGCAGTACCCTTGCCACCTGAGATAATTGCTCCAGCATGTCCCATCCTTCGGCCCGGAGGAGCAGTTTGACCAGCAATAAAGCCTATTACAGGCTTAGTCATTTTCTCTTTTACAAATATGGCTGCTTCTTCTTCAGCACTTCCACCAATTTCACCAATCATTACAACTGCATCTGTGTTTGGGTCTGCTTCAAAAAGTTGGAGTAAATCTAAGTAAACCGTTCCAATAATTGGATCTCCACCAATTCCAACGCAGGTAGATTGCCCTAAGCCAAGCATTGTTAGTTGATGAACCGCTTCATAGGTAAGTGTTCCACTACGAGAAATTACACCTACTCGGCCTTCTTTGTGAATATGGCCTGGCATAATTCCAATTTTACATTTACCTGGTGAAATTACCCCAGGGCAATTTGGGCCGATTAATTTTACGCCATGCGCTTTGACATAATGAAATGCCTTAAGCATATCCAATGTAGGTATGCCTTCAGTAATACAAACAACTAATTCAACTCCAGCATCGGTTGCTTCCATAATTGCATCAGCAGCAAATGGAGGAGGGACATAAATAACACTAGCATTTGCTCCGGTTTCTTTTACCGCATCAGCAACAGTATTAAAAACAGGGATGTCTTCATGTGTTGTTCCACCTTTTCCAGGCGTAACACCAGCAACAACATTAGTGCCATAAGCTTTCATTTGTTGAGTGTGAAATGTCCCTTCTTTACCTGTAATTCCTTGAACAAGCAAACGGGTAGAATTATCCACTAAAATAGTCACGGTTTTTCCTCCAAGTAGGGTGATAGAAATGGCTATTGTCTAAGTTTTTGGACTGCAACAAAAAGGGTAAAAGACCATAGACTTTAAGCTTTTTGCTAGACTAAGCACCGAAAATGTTATGCTCAAACCTTGTTGTTAATTTACAATATTTCTTTTAGGTAAAAGTAAAGAGGATAAAAAATAAGTGAATTTTTCATTAAAAAGGGCAATATTTTCTTGATACTCAAAGATGATTTTGCTACCCTACCACTTTTCTTAATCACATACTAAACGTGTTAACACAGCCTATAGGGTTATCTCCTATGGAAAACCACAATTACTAGATCTTGCAAAATTGTAAAATTTTGTGAGAAATACACAAACCACCGATAAAACAGTTAGGAGAACATACTTATGAAACAGAAACATAAAAATTTAGATATTCTCTTAATAGCAGCCAAGAAAGTTGAATCCGAACGTCAAGCAGCACGTCGAGAGGCTTTTCAACAAATGGTTCGTGTACTGCAAGCAAAAGCAGAGCCAGAAGTTGTTAACCAAGTAGATAATGAGAGTATAATTGAGTCTAAGCCCAAGTATTTTGCTAAAGCTAAAACTATGTCCTGTTAAAAAATAAATTATTTGCATAAGATCTATTTAGCCCAGCAATTTCAGTAAATTAAGTGATGTACGCTAGATTACTGAAAATGTTGGGCTAAGTAATTTAATAAACTGTTATTTTTGAACATTTATGAGCAAAGTTTTATTTCTTAATCAACCTTCAATGGGTCATCTAAATACTTTACTAACCATAGCTTTGCAAATGAAGGAAGATGGGCATGAAGTATCTTTTTTAGTCCATGGTATTAAGAATAATAATTCAAAAATAGAAGTTTTTAGAGTAGCTTCATTAATTCCTCAATTGATTGAAAAAAATAATATAAAAGTTGATCTTGTGACTCCATCATTGCTAGCTGCTATTTTAGGGGTTGCTCTGCCTTTTGCATCAGGCTACAACGAACTTATGCTAGCCATAGAAGTAGGTGGAACAGCAATAGAGCATTATACAAAACAAGTAATAAATCACCTTGAAGCAAACAAATTTGATGTTTTGGTTTCGGATTTTGCATTTTTTGCAGCACATATAGCAGCAGAATATAAAAATATTCCTTGTGCTACAGTTTTTCATAGTGGATTGCCATTCAAAGGAAAAAATATTCCTCCTTTTGGTAGTGGGTTGCCAATTGGCGAGCAAGCAGAAATTTTGGGTCAAAAATATTTACGCCGTGAAAGATTTATTTTTTCTAGGTTAAATAGCCGTATTAATCGCGCTAAGGGCAAATTTGGATTGCCTTCTATTTCAACAGATACATTAAGCAAGCCTTATTCTAAATGGTTAAACTTAATCACTAGCGCGGAAGCAATAGAAGCGGAAAGAGATAGTTTAACTGACAATACTTTTTTTATTGGCCCTTGTTTTGCAAAACGAAAAAATCAAACAACAGATTTTCCTTTTGATAAACTTCGCTCAGATAAATATAAAGTTTATGTTTCACTTGGAACGGTTTTTAATAATAAACCAAAAGTTTTTCAAAAAATAATGAATGCACTTAACTATCCTGACTATCAAGTTATTATTAGTGGTGGAGGGGCTTATGAGAAATTAAAACAAGGTTTTGTTCCTGAAAATGTTTTGCTTTTTCCTAGCGTTCCACAAATAGATTTACTTCCTAGAGTTGATTTAGTTATTGGTCATGGTGGGAATAATACTACTAATGAAACTTTAGCTGCTGGTAAACCATTGATTGTAATGCCAATAGGTGGGGAACAAGGAGATAATGCTAGTCGGGTAGAATACCTAGAAGTAGGTTTACGTATTAATATTTATGGTTTTAGTGAAAATGAATTAAGAACAAAAGTTGATATAATCCGCACAAAAGAAGAATTTGCCCAACGAGCAACAGAATTAAAAATAGAACTAGCAAAAACAGATGGGGCAAAATCTGCTGCTATGCTTGTTGAACTGCTAGCAAAGTCTAAAAAGCCTTTACTGCGCCCAAAAGGATTTCCCTTAACTGTCACAAATGAGAATAGGTTACAACTTTTAACTTAAACTTTATTTTTAATATACTTTAGCCACATAGCTATTTGCTGTTATGTATAATAATTTAGCGTAATCACCTATTATTTAGCTAAAAATTTTATTGTAACTCTCCTGCTAAAGGTCGTT
Organism: Blastocatellia bacterium; assembly: GCA_016713405.1. Lineage (NCBI taxonomy): Bacteria > Pseudomonadati > Acidobacteriota > Blastocatellia > Blastocatellia bacterium. The sequence goes on along the minus strand of JADJPF010000018.1, from coordinate 23,821 downwards.
TATGTTCATGAACCCACATAAGCAAATTATCAAATGCTGCACCTGTTTGTTGAGGGTTAATATTACAATGTCCTTTTGCCACTACAAATTTTGCGATAAATAAATCTCCACTTCCAGAAATTTTACTTGTAGAGTCATAAATAGTTACATCTTTTCCTAGCACTAAAGGGTCATAAGTAGTGTGAATTGTTAAGACTGGATCAGAAATCCGACCTGTAGGAGTATAATACTGACGCATATATTCTGATGCTTTAGCATTTGCTGTGTAACGTTTTACACCGCGATTTACTGCTACATCATCTTCAAATCCACTATAAATTGTGTTGTGGTTATCAAAAGGGTTTCCTCCAGTTCTTTGCTGTAACTCTCTAAGTATTTCATGAAAAAAGGTTAATACTCCTGCTAATTCAACAACCGTGCTTATTTGGTAATGTTTGGCAAACATTGCTGCTTTTTCAGGATTAGCAGTAAGTGCAGCACGAATTTTTCTATTACATCAGTATTTAACTTATTATCCATCATTAAGTTAGCAGGAGAAGCTATTGTATTAGGAAAAAAATAATCAAACATTACAAGCATATCAAAAACCCTTTCTTTAAGACCAACAATAGAAGGGTTAAGAGGCCCACACATAGGCATTGCACCATCGTAAATATCTGGGTAGCGTTCAATTGTAGAAATACTTATCATTGCACCCATAGAATGGCCGGTTATATAAGTTTCTTTTGGCTGACCATATTTAGAAACAAAATAACGCCGCAAAGATTCAGTATCTTCAATGGCTTCTTTAACTGCCCAGCCTTGAGTGCTGTATTCAGATTGAGCAATAGCAAAACCGCGGGAGAGAAATGTTTCAACTAAAGCTTTAGTTTGGGGGCTATCCAAATTTCTTCTTGGTCTACCTGAAACCTCATAGCCGTGACAGTACATAACTAAGCCTTTATTCCAATTTTCAGGTAAATCAATCCTAAAACTAGCTCCATTTATTTGTCCTATTTCAAGCTTTGATTCAACTTTAGTTGTATTTTTAGCTTCTTGTGTATAACTTGCTACTACTAACAGCACTAATAAAATTACTGCTGATAAGGATCTAAGTATTGTTTTCATTAAGTAATCTCCTGAATAGTTGGCACAACAAAATCATTAATATCCAAACCATCTTTTTCTATTTGCTCTAAGTCAAGTATTCTATTAAAAGGAATTATACCTAGCTGAATAAGTTTTTCTTTCATCTTGTCAGCATAATTATGGGCAAAGGCTTCTTTATCTTTAGAAGATTTAGAGCCAGAAGTTTGATAATTAGTAATAAAATCGATCTGATGACCTAGTTCATGTAACAATGTTCTGTAAAGTTGAGTTGCTCTAACACTTTCTAATGTAAGTATTATTTGATGGCCTCTTTTTGTTTTAATCATTTGATGACCATCTTGTTTTAGTCGTTCTAATTCATCCATTTCATCTTTATCCAGGGAATTAGACCAGAAAAGCTTTTTCTTATAGTTACAAGTTTCTAACATTATTGCATCATCATATTTATATTTACCAATTTCTACGAAATAAATATGTCTACCCCAAACAGGCTTTAGAATTTCCTCTTTACGCTTTGGTTGTCTAAATATTATTAAATGTAAATTTTCTAAGTCCTTTTCTGGAAGGAATTTCAGCATAAAGCAAACATCATCTATAGTACAAGCATGACAAGTGTCTTTAAGTGTTTTTTCTATTAAAAAAGTAATTTTTTTATTACCTATTTCTTTTTCAACAGCCTTAAAAGAAACTAATCTTTCCCAATAAACATTAGATAATGAAGAACCAGATTCAGGTATAACCATTTTGTTATTTTTACTATAACCTTGTTTTTCAGTGCCAATATTACGGTTTCTTTTTGTTGCATCACGACCATTTTGCATAACTCTAATTGTCCATTTCTCAAAGAATTAAAAGCAGGTAAAGCACTTTTTTTGGACAGATTCAACTTGTTTCCAATAATAAATCTTTTGATCTTGAAGGAAAATAAATTTATTTGCTAAACATCTTATTTTTTGTTCTTTTTTGACCTAGTTGAGGCATTCTTCCTATTAAAAGTTACTCTAACAAAAACTAATAAACTTTGTTTTGTCTAAAAGCTAATACCAGTAATTTGTAACTACTACTAAAATATCAAGATATAGAAAATCATTTATTTTATTTCAAGTATAAATAATTGGCACATACTTTGCAGTAGCATTTACAAAAATAACTACTTAAGGAGGGTATCAGAAATGAAAACCAATTCTATCAATAAACCAGTTCTTTTTATGGATAAAGAATTAGAAGAAGTGATTCAATCATCACTTGTTTTAGAAAAACAAAATGTTTGTTTGCTAGAAGTAGCCCTCTTTGGAAAGAATTTTTCTTTTCTAGGGTATTTAGGAGATCAAATTTATGGACATGGTGCTAGCTTAGGTTTTACTTATATAAGTGAAATAGGAAAATGTATTGAAATAGCTGCTAAAGAAAAAGACACCAACCTAATTTCTTCTCTAATCAAAGCCTTAAAACTTTACTTACAAAACCTGGATATTATTTATGTGTAATATTATTTATGTGTTTGAATATAATTTGAATATAAATGGCTCATAATTTTAATTAGTTATTTTTACTTTACCCTCAAGTTCAAATCCAAATTATTCTAAGGTTTGTGCTAGCAAATTTTTATAGTGCTAGATACTAGTATGAAGCCTTATCAACGTTACTTTCAAAGATTAGATGAACGACAAACTAAAACTATTTGAAAACCCTCCCATAAAAAAGCATAACCAATCCAAAAATTAAATACTCTGTAAACTAGGAAATATAATATTTCTTAGTTTACAGAGTATTTAGGCTTCAGATTAAAGAGTATAGGGTTTTTACTTGCTTAAGTAAGGTGCGAAGAGGAAGATTTTGCACAAAGTTTTTCCGGCATCTTTGCTAGATAAAAGATTTTATAAAACTGATACTTCCTACTTAGATTTTTCTAAAAGTAACTAAAAAAATAACATATTAATATAGTTAACTATACCAATATTTTTTAGTATTTGCGCTTTTATTAAAATCCTAAAATGCCTATTAAAATAAAGTAAGTATAATAACTTATGACACAAGAACAGTGGAAACAAGTTAAGTTATTGTTTGAAGAGGTGATAAAGTTAGATCCATCTCAAGAAAAAACTTATCTTGATAATAATTGCAAGGATGAAATTGTACGCAAAGAAGTAGAATCCTTACTTGATTCTCATAAAAAAGCAGAAGGATTTTTACCAGAAATAGAACGCTCTACTCAAAGTGTTAGGGCAGAACACAAAGTTGAGTCATATAATGATTTTAGCGGTACAGCCCGGTTTTTAATACAAAAGCGGTTAGGTGCAGGTGGGTTTGGAGTTGTTTATCAAGCTTATGACCAGGAGCGAAATTCTGTAGTTGCCTTAAAAACTTTACATAAAGTGACAGATGCTGAAGATCTTTATCGATTTAAGAAAGAATTTCGCTCATTAACAGATATTGTCCATCCTAACTTAGCTGCAATGTATGAACTTTTTTTAGAAAAAGGTCAATGGTTTTTTACTATGGAAATGATCTATGGTAAAAATTTTCTGGAATATGTGACAGCGCAAATAACAACAAGTAAGGTTTCTTCTTCTGAACTTAAAACAGCAACAGTTGCAGATTTATCTCTTTCAAAAAAAAATATAACTCAAGCAGAGATGCTTAATAATACATCTAATCAAATTTCTTTAAGCAATTCCTCAAGTCAAGAAACTGAATATTGCAAGGCTGATATACCAAAACTTAGGTCAGTATTAAAGCAATTAACTAAAGGACTTATCGCATTACACAAAGCAAATAAATTACATCGAGACTTAAAACCTTCTAATGTATTAGTAACTAAGGAAGGTAGAGTAGTAATTTTAGATTTTGGTTTAGTAAGTGAGCTTACCAAACAAGGAGTTAATCAAATTACTGGCGATAGCATTTTAGGTACACCAGCCTATATGTCACCTGAACATATTGCAGGTTTAGCAATCTCTCCAGCCTCGGATTGGTATAGTGTAGGCACAATGCTTTATTTAGCATTAACAGGTAAGTTACCTTTTAATGGTAATCAAATGGAAGTAATGTTAAATAAGCAAAGACATGAAGCACGTTCCCCTTCAGACTTAGTTTTGGGGATTCCAAAAGACCTAGACAGCCTTTGTCAAGACTTGTTGCAAAGGAATGTAAAACTGCGTCCTACAGGTGAAGAAATATTAAGATTTTTAGGTGATAAAGATGATATTGCTATATCAGTCAGTAATCTAACTATACAATCTATGCCATTTGTTGGCCGAGAGCAGGAGTTAAAAGTATTAAATGAAGCTTGGCAACAAACAAAGCAAGGAAATGGTGTAAGTGTATACCTTAGCGGTTATTCTGGAATTGGAAAAAGCACAATTGTAAAGCATTTTCTACAAAATCTTGAGCAGAGAGAACCAGACTTACTGGTCTTTTCTGCTCGTTGCTATGAACAGGAATTTGTTGCATATAAAGCACTTGATAGTGTTATTGACCTTTTAAGTAAATACTTAAAAGGCTTATCTAGTTTAGCTGTAGAAGCATTGTTACCTTTAGATGTGATGGCACTTGCCAGGCTATTTCCTGTACTGCGACAAGTGGGAGCAATTGCTAATTTCAAGCGAAATCTCCAAGATACACCAGACCCAAAAGAACTGCGCCGTAAAGCTTTTGTTGCTTTACGTGAACTATTTATAAGACTTGCTAATAAAAAAGATATAGTAATTGTTATTGATGACCTTCAATGGGGTGATTTAGATAGTGCTGTTTTACTAGCGGAAATCCTACGTCCACCTGATGCCCCAAGATTTCTTTTAATTGGTTGTTATCGTAAAGAAGAGGCTGATAACAGTTTATTTTTAAGATCATTGTTTTCTCTACAAAATGATTTTGATGAAAAAGCAAAAATACAGGAAATTACTGTTGATGCTTTACCTAAAGAATCAGCAAAGCAACTTGCAATATCTTTGTTAGGGGAAGAATCAGCATTAAAGCAAGCAGAAATTATTGTTAAAGAATCTGGCGGCAACCCATTTTTTATCAATGAGCTAACACAATATTCATTAGCTAAGAGCTTAAAACAAGAAATTAATCCTGATGAAATGAAAATAGATAAAGTTATTAATGCTCGTATTGCACAATTATCAACAGATGGAAGACGTTTGTTAGAAATAGTTGCTGTTTCGGGTCAACCCCTAACCAGGATTGTAGCAAAAAGGGCTGCTGAAATAAGCGCAGATGAACAACTCTTGCCGCTGCTACGTGCTAATCATTTGTTACGTTCAACAGGTAATACTTATGAAGAAATTGATACCTACCATGACAAAATTCGGGAAGCAATAATTAGTAATCTTTCTTCAGGGGTACTACAAAAATATCATCATCTTTTAGCTTTAGCATTAGAAGAAACTAAAACGGACGACCCAGAACGCTTAGCAAAACATTTTCAATTAGCTGGAGAGCAGGAAAAAGCTTGCACTTATACAATTACTGCTGCACAGAAGGCTGATGAAGCACTTGCTTTTGATCGTGCAGTTCAGCTTTATCAACAGACCTTAAACTTAAATTCAACGCCAAGCCTAAACACTGTTAGCGTAAAAGTAAAACTTGGAAAAGCTTTAGCTAATTTAGGTAAAGGTGTTGATTCAGCAAGGGCCTATCTTGCTGCTACGGCTGATTCTGATCGTCAAGGAATTTTAGAACTCCAACATAGAGCCGCAGAACAATTCTTAAATGCAGGTTATATTGAAGAAGGAGTAGGGTTGCTTAAGGAAGTTTTAAGTAAAGTAGGAATGAAGTTAACTAGTACTCAAACCCAAGCTCTTTTATCTATATTAATAGGCCGTGTTAAGCTTTGGTTAAGAGGTATGAAATATCAAAAACGTGTTGAATCTGAAATACCAGCAGAGCAATTAAAAAAGGTAGATGTTTGTTGGACAGTTGTTGACTCAATTGGAAATGTTAATCCGTTAGAAGCATTAAATTTTCAGACTAAACATATTTTATTAGCTTTAGAAATGGGAGAGCCTTATAGATTAGTTAGAGCAATGACTTTTGAATGTTTTTTTTCAGGCTTTTCTGGTACACGAGCTAAAGCTAAAACTGCAAAACTTATTGAAATGACAACAAATTTAGCTAAAGAAGTTAACAAACCAGAATTATTAGCTATGGTAAGTTTTATAACAGGTGGAATTGCTTATATGGAAGGAGATTGGAAAAAAGCTTTGGATTTCTTCAAAATAGGCGAAGAAATAACAGAAACACAGTGCCTAAATGAAAATTATGCTTTTGCTTTACGCGGCATAGATGTAATGATTGTGTTTTTATTACGAACATTATTTCATTTAGGCAATATTAATGATTTTTTGTTAAAACTTTTAGAGAAGCTTAAAGATGCTGAAAGTAGAAATAATTTACTTGTATCAACAAACTTAAAAAGTTTTGCTGTTTACATAAAATATTTGGTAGCAGATGAACCTGAAAAAGCTTACAAAGAGTTAAAAGAAATGACAGATCTTTGGACTAAAAGAGGCTTTCATATACAGTATTATTGGAAAATGGTTGCTTATACGGAAATTTCTCTTTATCTAGGAAAAGGGAAAGTTGCATGGGATTATCTTGCAGCCGAATGGCCGAAACTAAAAAAATCTATGATGTTAAAAACACAAAGAGTTTTAGTAGAGTCCTTACAACTACAAGCGCGTGTAGCGTTGGCTGCTACAAGAGATCTTTCCAATAATTCTTATTTATTTCTTGCAGAAAAAAATGCTAAAAGAATCTTAAAGGAAAAAACACTTTCAGGAGATGCATGGGCTGAATTAATTCTTGCAAGTGTTGCATTAGCAAAAGGAAGCGTTAAACTTGCCCTTAATTATTTAAATGAAGCAGAAAAGAAATTTACCTCAGCAGATATGATGCTTTACTTAGCTGTAACACAGTACAGACGTGGACAGTTACTAGCAAATACTGAAGGCAATAAGCTAATAGAACAAGCTGATAAATGGATGCGTAGCCAAAAAATAAAAAACCCTAAACAAATCTTAGATATGCTAGCACCAGGTAATTGGGCTTAAAATTTATAGCTTTTAATAAGAAAATAAGTAAACGTACTAGAATAACTTAAAAAGCTTTTTGGAGATAAACATGCAACAAATAATTTCATTTGTAAGAAAAGGTCATGACATGCTGGTTAAAATATTAGATTATGCTCGTGATCCATTTCTATTAATTATAAGACTATATTGGGGTTATCAATTTTTTCTTGCTGGTAAAGGCAAGCTAGAAAATTTAGAACGCACAGCCGGATTTTTTGCTGAATTACAAATTCCAATGCCAAAATTTAATGCTTTGCTTGCTGCTTCTACAGAATGTTTTGGCGGATTACTTTTGATATTTGGCCTTGCTTCTCGTTTAGTAAGTATCCCTTTAGCTTTTACTATGGTAGTAGCCTACATAACTGCTCATCGTGAAGGAGTTGATGCACTTTTTAGCGATCCAAGCAAGTTTTTTGAACAATCTCCATTTTTATTTCTCTATGCTTCAGTAATTGTTTTAACTTGTGGGCCTGGTAGACTTTCACTAGATACAATCATTTATAAATTTTTTCTAGCCAAAGAAAACCAAGAAACTAGTGGAAAATCATAATAGGTGTTTCTAATGAAGTTTGATGAATTAGATAAAAAAATGCGTGTCTTTGAAACCGCTACTGACCAATGGGTTTTACCAGAAATCTATATTGTTGCACGAATTGATGGAAGAAATTTTACTCGTCTTACTAAAGAAACTTGTAAGTTTAACTCTCCTTTTGATGAGCGTTTTAGAGATTTAATGGTTGAAACTACTAAACATTTAATGCAATGTGGTTTTAATGTAATTTTTGGTTATACAGAAAGCGACGAAATTTCTTTGCTATTTCATCTACAAGAAAATGCTTTTGGCCGCAAAATTAGAAAATACAACTCTATTTTAGCGGCTGAAGCAAGCGCGAAATTTTCTTTAATGTTAGGTATTTTAGCCACGTTTGATTGTCGAATTTGTCAACTTCCCACTATAAACTTAGTTTGTGATTATTTTCGATGGCGCAATGAAGACGCTCATAGAAATGCGCTAAATGCTTATTGTTATTGGACATTACGACAGGAAGGAAAAACAGTTGGACAAGCTACTAAATCAATAGAAAAAATATCTGTTGCAGAAAAAAATGAGCTACTCTTTCAACGAGGAATTAACTTTAATGATGTTGAAGCTTGGCAAAAACGAGGTGTAGGAGTATTTTGGAAAAGCGTTGAAAAACAAGCTAAAAATCCAATCACTAACCAAGATGTTATTGCTAAGCGAAGAGAACTTTATACAGAATTTAATTTACCTATGAAAGATGATTACAGCAATTTTATTAGTAATTTAATTAGTTTATCTACAAGCAATTAATACTTATAAAATATTTATGACTCAGCAATCAGTAACAAAATTATTAATAGAATGGAAACAGGGAAACAAGGAAGCTCTTAATAAGCTAATTCCTTTAGTTTACAATGAGTTAAAGCATATAGCTAAAATTAAATTAAAAAATGAGCCGTCTAATAATAGTATTCAAGCAACGGTTTTAGCTAATGAAGTTTATTTGCGTCTTGTTGGGTGTGAAAATATTGATTGGCAAAATAGAGCGCATTTTTTTGGTGTGGCGGCTCAATTAATGCGAAATATTTTAGTTGATCATGCTCGTAAAAATATTGCTGAAAAAAGGGGAGGTGATAGATATAAACTTTCTTTGTGTGATATTGCGGAGCTAGCACAAGAAAAGGATTTAGACCTTATTGCTCTTGATGATGCTCTTTCTCTGCTTTCTAAAATAGACCCACAACAAAGCCAAATTGTTGAACTTAAATATTTTGCTGGCCTTGATATGCAAGAAATATCTGAGGTTCTTAAAATATCAACAGCAACAATAAGTCGTGATTGGAAAATAGCTAAATTATGGCTATTGCAACAACTTGATAATCAAAGTAAATAATTTCTCCAAAATTTTTTATCAGTGATAAAAAATTCTTTTCTACTGCGCCTTATTAGGTATGACACCAGAACGTTGGAAAGAAGTTAAAAAAATTATTGAACAGGTTATGGATTTATTGCCTGAAGAGAGAAATTCTTTTCTCAATAATACCTGTAAAAATGATCCTCTTTTAAGAAAAGAAGTTGAGGCTCTTCTTACCTATGAATCAAAGGCTGATGGCTTTCTTCAAACTGCTAAGGTTAAGGATGCTTTTGATGAAAATAAACTTACCAACATTCTTCATACTAATGATGTAAGGAGAAATATAGTTATGCCAACACAGTTGATAGACCAAGTTATTGATAACAAATATAGAATTGAGCAGAAACTTGACCAAGGTGGGATGGGGACTGTTTATAAAGCTACTCATTTGGGAACAGGCCGACCTGTTGCAATAAAAGTAATAATACCTCAGCTTATGGCAAATGCTGAGTTTGTAGAGCGGTTTAAGATAGAAGCTTATGCAGCAGGAAAACTTCGACACCCTAATATAGTAAATGTTACTGATTTTGGTTTTACTCAAGTTGATTTAGACCCATTAGCTTATTTAGTTATGGAGTTTTTAGATGGTTACAATTTAAGAGATCTTCTAAAAGCTAAAGGTAAATTATCCTTACCCTTAACACTAGACCTAGTTGAGCAAATATGTTTGGCTTTAAATGAAGCACATAAACAGGGAATTATTCACCGAGACTTAAAACCAGATAATATTTGGTTAGAACCTAATGGGCGTGGCGGCTATAATGTAAAAATACTAGATTTTGGTCTAGCTAAATTTAGAGATAACGCTATAAAAACAAATCCTGTTATTGAGCTTATAGCCAATTCTAGTTTAGTTAATAATTTAATACCTGTTGATACATATAAGAAAACCTCAGTAAACGCAAATTTAACATTACAAACAATAAGTATTGTTGAAAATAAAGAAAACAATACTAAAACAATAAATAATTACCCTGACAATGAAGCTAAGACTTTATTAGTAAGTAAAAGTGTAACTGCCGGGGAACTAAATCCTAAAACTATACCTGAGTGGATGACTAGAATAGGTAGTATTTTAGGTACTCCTCTTTATATGTCTCCTGAACAATGTAGCGGAGGAGAACTTGATTTTCGTTCAGATATTTATAGTCTTGGGGTTATCGTTTATGAAAGGCTTACAGGTGAAACTCCATTTACAGGTGATATGCATGAACTTATTTTTCAGCATACAAAAATCTCACCGCCTTCATTATTAAAAAAGCTGCCAATTCCAAAATCTATAGCATTTTTGGTAATGAAATCTCTTGCTAAAAATCCTAATGAACGTCCTGTAAATGTGGAATCTTTTGCTACAGCATTTCGTTTTGGTGTTGAGGGAGAAATCCCAATAATGCAACAAGCAACACAGATTTATCGCAAGCACTTTTCTAGTTTTTTCTCTATTTCAATGCTCATTTATACGCCTTTTCTACTAGTTGCATTTTTGCCAATATTTTATCTGTCATCTTTACCACTAAGCTCTACACAACTACCTTTTGCTAGAGTTTTGCAAAAAGAGAATTGGTTATTTGCTTTTTTTATAATCTCATTTGCCAATTCCATAAATCTTGCAGCTTGCACCCTTGTTATTGAAAAATTAGGAATATCTCCAAACAAAAAGATTCAAACCTTAAAACTTTTTGCGTCTCTTAATCTACATCTTTTTAAGCTTCTAAAAACAGCAATTCAAAATAATCTAAATATTTTGATAGGGTTATTTAAGTTGGTAGTTTCTAGGGCAAAACAATATATTGATTATTCGCTGTATATTCCTGTAGTTGTAAATGAAAATATAAAAGGACAAATGGCTCTTACACGTTCTAAAGTGCTTGTAGGGCAGTTAGGTTCTATAGCGTTTTATGTTCAAATACGTGATTTTTTTCTTGCCATAGTTACACCATTTTTATTTTTACTAACAATGGTAGGAGGTGGGCTTTTATCTGATCTAGTATTTGATCTTCTTAGACAAAATGGAATTGGCTCTAAAATCTCATTTACATTACCCATTTATATTCCAATATTTGCTTTTATTGTTTGTTTAGCTTTTGTAGCTCTACTTCACCCTATAATTGCAATTTCTTCTTCAATACTTTATTTCAAGGCTTGTCAAACAAGGGGTGAAAAAATAGACGAGATGTTAAACAAAAGCCTCAAAACGCCAAACAATTTTGCTTATAAAAATTCTTCTACTAAAAGATTAATTACAATGCTAACAACAATCTTAGTTATAGCATTTCTAGCTCTTTTTACAAAAGAAACGATTTTACTTTGGGCAATTGAACATAGCCGTTTTAATACTCTAAAAACTTTGATATACACAGGAGTTGATGTTAATACAAAAGATTCAAGAGGTAATGCTTTAGTTTTTCTAATAGAAAAATCTAATGAAAATACTCTTAGCCATTATTGTGCATCTGCATTGCTTCAATCAGGTGCAGATTTCAATATGAAAGATAAGTTTGGTCGTACACCTTTACAAATAGCGGTTTCAAATAAACGGATTTCTTCCATTGACCAACTACTTCTATCAAGTGCTGATGTTAATGCTAAGTCTAGAACTGGAGCCACAGCTTTAATGGATGCTGCTGAAAGTCAATCTCCTTTAATAGTAAGACAATTACTCAATGCAGGAGCAGATATTAATGCAAAAGATGATTCTGGCACTACAGCTTTACATTGTGCATTATCATCAGCCAACCACAATGGCGAAATAGTCAAACTACTGCTTCAATCAGGTGCTGATCCAAAAGCAAAAGACAAAAATGGCCTTACACCTCTTATGAGTGCTTCGCAATGGGGTTTTACCTATGTAATACAACCGCTTATTAATGCAGGTGCAGATGTTAATGCAAGAGATATAAATGGAAACAGTGTTTTAAGCTATGCAGCTAGAGCAGGGCATGTAGATGTAGTGCAAATACTTCAAGCCGCAGGTGCTGTTGAAAGCTCAAAAGAAGAAGCTTTGATAATTGCAGCTTCTATTGGAAATACATCTGAAGTCAGAAAACTATCTTCATCAGGTATAAATGTTAATATAGAAACTAAAGATATATTTTATGAAGTTGAACGTGGTAAAACTCCTTTAATGTATGCTGCGCTTAATGGTCATATAGAAACAGCACAAGAATTAATCAAAATGGGTGCCGACATTAATAAAATAAGCAAAGACAAAGAAACTGCATTAAGTAATGCTGTGTTTTCTCGTAATGCTGAGATGGTGCAAATGCTTATTTCTAAAGGAGCAGACATAAATTATATAAATGAAAATGGAAGAAGTTTGTTGGCAGTAGCTTTTAGTTATAACTATATAACTCATTATAGAAACCCTGCTCAAACTATAAGAGTATTACTTAAAGCAGGTGTCAACCCAAAAACAGATCCTTGGATAGTCGCAAGTGCTGTAGCTACAAAAGAAAAAGAAGTTTTAAAAATATTTATTGATGCTGGGGTTGAGCTAAAAAGTATTTATGTAAAAGAAGCTTTAAGACTTGCGAAAAGCGAAGGATGTTTAGAGATAGTAAAGATGCTTGAAGATGCAGGCGTGAGAGAGTAACTTATTGGTTATTAAAGCTTTATCAAATTAGAGAAATTAGTAATTTTTACTATAGTTATTTGCTATTTATATTTCTAAAACTTAGGTTTTCAAACCTAAGTTTTAGAAATAATTAACTCTTGCAGTTTACTTTAGTATTTCTGCTAGAACTTCACCTTGAGAAATCGCTGGGGGATTAATTTTTAGTATTGTTGCTACGGTAGGAGCTATAGAAATAATTTGAGTATCTTTATTATAAATTCCTGCTTTAACGCTACTACCACGAATAATTAAAGGAACATGTCGATCATACCAATAAGGTGATCCATGTGTAGCACCTTCGTCTTTTTCTGCGTATTTTCCCCAGATATAAAAAGGCTTAAGTACAACAACTACATCGCCACCTCTCTCAGGGTGGAAAGAATATTGATAAGCTTGAGCAATTGAAGTTTTAGGTAATGTGCCGTTTAGAAACTGAGTGCGTGTTAAATAACCTGCTACACCTTCAATTGAAAGCAACGCTTCTCCAACAGCATTTTCAACTTCTTCATGATTGAGTTTCTTTTCTTCAATAGCTTTATAGTTTAGATAAACATTTGGATCTTCTAGCGCGGCAACCCAGGCAGCTTTTCCGTATTTACTATTAAGGGCATTTTCTATAGTTTCTTTGATAAATTTCTTCTTTATTCTCATCCCATTTAGCCCGATTTCAGCACTATATTCAGGTACAGCACCAGCACCATGATCAGCCGTTAAGACAACTAAAACATTGTCTTTACCAAATTTTTTATCTAGATATGCTAGAAAATCACCTATCTGTTTATCTGTTCGTACTGTTATATCAGCAACTTCCTGGCTATATGGCCCATAAGCATGACCTACTAGGTCATTAGCTGTAAGACTAATAGCTAGAAAATCTGGTTTATCATCCATTCCTAATTGTTCAGATTCAATTGCTGTGCGGGCAAATTCAAAAGTTAAATCATTTGCCCAAGGAGTGTGTTCAAAAGCTTCATAAAAATCTGGGCCAGGCTTATCTAATTTACCTGTTACTAAATGAGGAAAAGATTTTTTGTTCCCTTTTACATTAGTTTCAAATTTATAATCATCCTCTCTGCATAACTTAAAAAGCTTTTCATCAGGAAACTTTTCCCAAGATTTGCCAAAATAGCTATCAGCAATTCTTTTACTATTAAAGCTTTCTACCCAAGCAGGTAGTGATTTCATGTAATATGTACTACTTAAAAATCCCCCAGTAGTTTCATTAAACCAATAAGCTTTACCTAGTTTTCCCCCTAATCCTATTGCTGCTCTTTCTTTAATTGCAAGGGTGACTACTTTGGATTGAAAATTATTAGATAGTAGTAACTGATCACCAATAGTTGTACCAATAAAATTAGCTGGCGAATTTTCTTCTCCAAAATCAACTTCTTGGTCAATTCCAATATATTTACTATTTGGATCAAAAAGCATTGCTTCGCTACGGTTTGTTTTACGGTTATACCATTTGTTAGAAATAATGCTATGTTGCATTCCATAAGCACCAGAAGCAATTGCTGTGTGACCTGGGCCAGTGTAAGTTGCTCCATGATGGTAATTAGCATTAGTAAAATAAGCACCTTCTTTAACCAATGCTCTAAAACCATTTTGCCCAAACCAAGGGTCAAATCTGCTTAAAAACTCGCCTCTAAATTGGTCTATCACTAAATAGACAACTAATTTTGGACTGGTAGATTTGCTAGAAACACTGCTAGGGGTATTTGTAGCCTTTTTTTGACTCTTAGTTGTAGGGGGTAAAATATTTTGCCCAATAGAAAGTGTATTTGCTACTAGCATAAAAGTAAGAATAATTGCGCTAGTTAAAGTGATAGTTTTAAGTTTTTTTAGCATTGTTGCTCCTTATTTTTCAATTACCCAGATTTCTACACGTCGATTAAGTAATTTACCTTCTTCAGTGCTGTTATCTCCGATTGGAGATGCTGAACCAAGTCCTTTACTTTCAATAGTTATACTTGGACATTTACCTTTAAGAACTTGTGCAACAGATTCAGCCCGTTGTTTAGAAAGCTCCAAGTTTTGTTTTGGATCACCTTGAGAGTCTGAATAACCAATTAGCTCTATAGAAATATTGCTAGCTCTTGGGCAAATATCGGCAGAAATTTGATTAAGATCATAAACTGCTAGATTATTTACTTGTGTGCTACTGGTTTGAAAACGAATGTCTGTATTAAATTTCTTTCTCTTTGGATTAACTGAAGCAGCACCTGAACTGGTATCAGCAACTAGTTTTAATTTCAAATTAACATAGTAATTAGCTGTAAGTTCTTGGCCTGGGCCTAAAACATAATCAATAAAATCTTTGACTAGTCCTTGTGGCGCACCTTTTGTATAAAGATAAAGGTTACGATTAAGTAAGTAGCTTTTATTGCGAATAGTTACTTCTGATGGCTCAATTGCTGTTGTAGTCTCGCTAGCAGCAAGTTTTAGGGCTTTAGCACCACCAAGACCAGCTAAAGAAATAAAAGAAATTGCGTTAACATCGGCGCGAAGTTGTTCGCTAACTTTAGCATTTTCTTTTAATTCTTCTGCACCTGTTAGAAAAGGAGTTCCTTTACCTAAAACAAGTTCTTGGAAAAGTTCATAAGCTCCTAATTCTTTAGGTCGTAGGATAACTTTGATTGCACCTGATTTGCCACCAACTTTTGACCAATCAGTAACTTTGCCAGTAAAAATATCTTTAGCTTGAGTTATAGTTAGTTTTTCTACAGGGTTATTAGGATGAACTGCAATTGCTATAGCATCAAAAGCTACTGTGTGTTCGCTATCAGCAGAAACAAGACTAAAACCAGCGGCTTGGGCGGCTTGTTCTTCTTTTTCATTAGCAGGGCGAGAAGCAGCAGCAATTTCAGCTTCACCACCTATTAAAGCTTGAAAACCTGTGCTAGTGCCTTTTGTTTCTATCAACACAATTTTTCCTGCATTTGAGTTCATAAACTCCTGGGCCCAGTCTTTGCCCAATTTATCACCTATGGCACTAGAGCCTTTTATCCGAATAGTTGTAGCATTTGTAGTATTGTTTGCTGTGTTGCCAGAATTATTTGTTGTATTTGTTATAGTTGTAGCTTCTTTTTTACCTTTTATCATTCCTATTAGGTCAACACCCATTTGTTTTAACCCAACTACAACTAAGCCAGAAATAATTAGCAAAATTAATATAATTCCCCCAGGGCCGATTTCTAGTTTTCCCACTCTCATAATATGTTCTCCTTGGATATCAAAAATTATCAAAAACCTTTTTTACAGACTACGACACTTATTTAACATTTTTATGTTAAATAAGTGTAACAAATTGTTTATTTTTAATAGATTATCGAGTAATGGAAGTTTTGATACGAGTTTTAGGTTCTTCAATTGTTACTTTGCTATATGGAGGTACAGAAGTAGTAAGCCAAACATTACCACCAATTACAGAGTTTTCTCCAATAACAGTATCTCCACCTAATATCGTAGCACCGGAGTAGATAATAACATTATCCTCTAAAGTAGGGTGTCGTTTTTTTCCACGAATTAATGTCCCATCTTCATTTTTTGGAAATGATAACGCGCCTAAAGTCACACCTTGGTAGATTTTTACATTATTTCCAATGTCTGTAGTTGCACCAATTACAACTCCAGTTCCATGATCAATAAAGAAACTCTTTCCAATATTAGCGTTGGGGTGAATATCAATTCCTGTTAGGCTGTGTGCATGTTCACACATAATGCGAGGAATTAAAGGGATATTAAGTTTAGCAAGTCGGTGTGCAATACGATAAACCATTATTGCATAAAGACCTGGGTAGGAAAAAATAATTTCATCATAACTATGTGCTGCTGGATCACCTACATAAGCAGCTTGAACATCTAAAGAAAGTTCCTGGCGTATTGTGGGAATAGCTTCTATTAACTCAAGTGCTGCTTTTTCGGCTTCGCTATGACGCAAAGAAATAGACTTATCCTGTTTTTCTAAACTAAGACAAACATTAATTTGCATCACAAGATCATCAAATAAACTACAAACTAAATTAAGCGTTCGAGCATTAATATTGCTTTCATCCAAGCCTAAAATGCCAAAATAACCAGGAAATATTAGCTCTTGAACTCCTGCTAAAATTGCAATTATTGTTTCTCGTGATGGCAGTCGGCTACGGTTAAGGGGTTGTAAGAAGGTTTCTTGAGAAGCGTAGGATTCAACAATTTTTAATGTAGATAATTTTAATTTTTCTGCTGTGGCTGATTTAATCTTAGGTTTAATCACAAACTTTCCTTATCATTTTTCTTAGGGCTTTTTTAGTAAGACTAAGATTGTTTGTTTTTTAGTCAAACACTATAATTTATTATAAGTTGCTCATTTAAAGAAAAAAGTTACTTCTACGGCTCTTTCCCTAAAATACCTAGAATAAAGCTTGCTTGGGAACAGATTTTCTTTTATAGGCGTAAGCAACTACACACAAATCTTAAATTTGGAGGCTCTCCCCAATGTTTACCTTAATAGGTCTTATTAGTATGGCTCTTAGTACAGTTGCTATATTTGATATAGTTAATAGTAAATCCCGCACTTTAGGAGAAAAAGTTGTATTAATAGTTGCTGTACTTGCTTTTCCAATGATTGGATCAATTATTTATCTATTTGCTTTTCGTGAAAAAGACTAATTTCTACAATAAGTTAAATATAAAACCTATTTGGGAGCAAAACTTAAATTGCTCCCAACAGTGTTTTGCTATTGATGTGTGGAAAAGAAACTCTAAATAAATTAAAATCCCCTCTAATTTAATAGAAAACCCTATCTTAAGAACTAGAATATTTAATAAACTAAAAACAGGAGAAAATTGTGAAACCAATTTATATTGCTGGTGCTGTTCGTAGTGCTATTGGCAAATTTGGTGGAAGCCTTAAAGATTTAACCTTAGCTGAATTTGCTGCCCCTATTGTGTCAGCCGCTTTAGAGCGAGCCAATGTAGCCGCAGAACAAGTTGATGAACTAATTTTTGGCAATGGTCGTCAAGCGGGTGGTGGGCCAAATGTTGCTCGCCAAATTTCTTATCGTGCTGGCATTCCTGTAACTGTTCCAGCTTATACAATTAATCAAGCCTGTGCTTCAGGGCTAAAAAGCATTATTTTGGCCTACCAAGAAATAGCTTTAGGTCAGGCTGATTGTATAGTTGCTGGTGGTGGTGAAAGTATGAGCCGTTTACCTTATTATGTTGAATCAGCGCGTTGGGGTAGTCGTTTGGGTCATACTCAACTAGTAGATGGAATGTATAAAGATGGTTTTCTCTGTCCGCTTTCAGGTATGGTTATGGGTGAAACAGCAGAAAAGCTTGCTCAACAAATGACTATTAGTCGTCAAGAACAAGATGAATTTGCACTAATGAGCCAAAACCGCGCTGCTACTTCACTTGCAGCCGGTGTTTTTAAGGCAGAAATCCATCCTATTTCTATAAAAGACCGTAAAGGTAACGCTACAGATTTTACACTTGATGAACATGTACGAAATAAAACAGTAATCTCTGACTTAGATAAACTTCCTCCAGTATTTTCTAAAACTGGAACTGTAACGGCTGGAAATGCTAGTGGTATTACTGACGGTGCTGCTGCTTTAGTGGTAATGTCAGAAGAAATGCTGAAAAAAACAGGTGCAAAAGCTCAAGCTAGAATTGTTGATTACACTATTGTTGGTGTTGAGCCTTCAATAATGGGAATTGGGCCTGTTCCGGCAGTAAATAAATTACTTGAGCGTAATAAATTATCTTTAGACCAAATCGACCTTGTAGAAATGAATGAAGCTTTTGCAGCACAGGTTCTAGCTTGTTTGCGGGATTTACCAATTGATATAAACAAACTTAATGTCAATGGTGGTTCAATTGCACTTGGTCATCCAATAGGTTGCACAGGTACACGTATTGTAGTTACTTTACTACATGAAATGGAAAGACGCGCTAGCCGTTTAGGGCTTGCAACTCTTTGTGTTAGTGGTGGAATGGGCGTTGCGTTACTTTTAGAACGAGTTTAAGGAACAAGAAAAAATGCTTAAAAAATTATTTGCCTTTCTAATGCTACCAATTCAAATTTTATTATTAATTGTAATGTTGCCATTGATGCTAGTTTTTGGTTCAAGTCTTCTAGGTGTGCTAGTTCCTCCAATTCGTCGTCCTAGCCGTCCTACAGAGGACGATGAGGAAGAAATTAAGGAAAAGGATTAGTAGATTAATCTATTAACGTCTGTAAATAGTTCTAATTTAGAGGTAAAAAATGTCTAGGGTAAAAAATGTCGATTCTCTACCAAAAATTCACTACCCAGAGAGAAGGAAAACGACATAGCAACAATACCGAGCAATTTGACTGGATAGTAACCATTAAGCAAGGCTTAGAACTTGAATTTGCTAATGATCAAATGTTTTTATTGCTGGTGATTTGCTTTGGTATCCTGTAGAAGGCGATAATAAAACCCGTGTTGCTCCTGATACAATGGTAGCTTTTGGCCGTCCAAAGGCCCTCGTGGTTCTTATAGACAATGGGATGAGGGAAATATTGCTCCTCAAGTTGTTTTTGAAATTCTTTCTCACGGGAATCGACCAAAAGAAATGCAGGAAAAATTAGAATTTTATGAAAGATTTGGAGTAGAAGAATATTACTTAATCAATCCAACAGGCAAAAAGAAATACCTTAAAGGCTGGCGGCGTGTTGGAAACAAATTAATTGATATTGTCCCAATGAATAATTAGGTTAGCCCTCGTTAAGAATTAAGTTTGAGTTTCAAAATAATGAAACCAAACTTTATCATGCAGATGGAAGCCCTTTTGAAAGCTATGTTGAAATAGGCCAAAAACGCCAATTAGCCCAAGAGCAAACTAAAAAAGCTTTAGAAGAGCAGGAAAAAAACTGGCTTTTGTTAATTCAAGAACAAAAACATGTTGAAGAATTAGAAGAAGAAAAGCGACAAGCTTTAGAAAAAGCTGAAAAAGAACGCCAAAAAACGGAAAAACTTCTAGCTAAATTACGTGATTTAGGAATTGATCCAAACGATATTTAGCTTCAAAATCAATAATTTAGAACTAACAAGGAAAAAGGCTAATTAATCTATTAACATCTGTAAATAGTTCTAATTTAGAGGTAAAAAATGTCTAGGGTAAAAAATGTCGATTCTCTACCAAAAATTCACTACCCAGAGAGAGACGGAAAACGCATGGCAGACAATACCGAGCAATTTGACTGGATAGTAACCATTAAGCAAGGCTTAGAACTTGAATTTGCTAATGATCCAAATGTTTTTATTGCTGGTGATTTGCTTTGGTATCCTGTAGAAGGCGATAATAAAACCCGTGTTGCTCCTGATACAATGGTAGCTTTTGGCCGTCCAAAAGGCCCTCGTGGTTCTTATAGACAATGGGATGAGGGAAATATTGCTCCTCAAGTTGTTTTTGAAATTCTTTCTCCTGGGAATCGACCAAAAGAAATGCAGGAAAAGTTGGAATTTTATGAAAGATTTGGAGTAGAAGAATATTACTTAATTAATCCAACAGGCAAAAAGAAATATCTTAAAGGCTGGCGACGTGTTGGAAATAAATTAATTGATATTGTCCCAATGAATAATTGGGTTAGCCCTCGTTTAAGAATTAGGTTTGAGTTTCAAAATAATGAAACCAAACTTTATCATGCAGATGGAAGCCCTTTTGAAAGCTATGTTGAAATAGGCCAAAAACGCCAATTAGCTCAAGAGCAAACTAAAAAAGCATTAGAAGAAGTTGAGAAAGAGCGTCAAAAAACTGAAAAGCTTCTAGCTAAATTACGCGATCTAGGAATTGATCCAAACGATATTTAGCTTCAAAATCAATAATTTAGAACTAACCAGGATTTATTTATGCTTTGTTTTCATTGTAAAAAAGAAATATCCATAACTAGCAAAGTCTCTCGCTTAGATTCTTGTCCAGAGTGCCATAGAGATTTGCATGTTTGCCTTAATTGTTCTTTCTATGACCCATTTGCACATAAACAATGTCGTGAACCAGCATCAGAACAGGTTAGAGATAAAGAAAAATCTAATTTTTGTGAGTATTTTACCCCCAACCAAAAAGGAAGTGTTGATGGTTTAGCTTCTAAATTCAAGTCTGATGATGCCCGCAATGCTTTTGATAATTTATTTAAAAAATCTTAATTCTTTCTTAGGAAATAACTTAATATGATCCTCTTAGATGGTAATCAATTATCTCTTGCAGATGTTGAAGCAGTTGCTTGCAATCAAGCAATTGTAGGTCTTGCCCCTCACGCAATAGCAAATATTAATGCTTCCCGTGCAGTTATTGATGAAATTATCCAAACGGAAAAAGTAGTTTATGGAGTAAATACCGGTTTTGGTAAACTTTCAGATGTTAGCATTCCTACAGATAAACTACGTCAATTACAAATTAATTTAGTTCGCTCACATGCCGTTGGAGTAGGTGAACCACTTAGCCAAGCAGAATCACGCGCTATGATGCTGCTACGTGCAAATGTTTTGGCAAAAGGCTTTTCTGGTGTTCGATTGGAAGTTGTAGAAACCCTTTGTAAATTGCTAAATTCTGGTGTTAATGCTGTTATTCCAAGCAAAGGTTCAGTAGGTGCAAGCGGAGATCTTGCCCCGCTTGCCCATTTAGCCCTAGTTTTAATTGGTGAAGGAGAAGCATTTTTTAAAGGCGAACGAATGCCTAGCAGTCAAGCACTAGAAAACGCGGGTCTTCAACCAATCACCTTAGAAGCTAAAGAGGGGATTTCTTTAGTTAATGGTACTCAAGCAATTACAGCAGTAGGTAGTTTGCTAATTCAAAAAGCACTTAGACTTGCAGATCTAGCAGATTTAGCAGGAGCAATGTCTTTAGAAGCCTTGCATGGAACGCCAAAAGCCGCTGATCCAAGAATCCATCTAGCCCGCCCACACGCCGGGCAAAAACTAGTAGCAGCCCGCTTAATTGAACTTACAAAAGATAGCGAAATTATAGAATCTCACCACAATTGCAGGCGTGTCCAAGATGCTTATAGCTTAAGATGTATTCCTCAAGTACATGGCGCAGTTCGTGATGTTATTTCTCATGTAAAGAGCGTTTTAGAAATAGAAATCAATAGCGCGACAGACAACCCGCTAGTTTTTGCTGAAACAAAAGAAATTATCTCTGGTGGTAATTTTCATGGCGAACCGCTTGCGCTAGGGCTAGATTATTTAGCAATGGCTTTAACTGAACTTGGCGCAATTTCTGAACGTCGAATTGAGCGATTAGTTAATCCAGACCTTTCAGAACTACCAGCATTTCTTAGCCCCGAAGCGGGAACTTGTTCTGGGCTAATGATTGCTCAAGTTATGGCTGTAGCATTACTAGGTGAAAATAAAGTATTGTCTCATCCTGCTTCGGTTGATTCACTACCTACATCAGCTAACAAAGAAGACCATGTAAGTATGGGAATGACTAGCGCATTAAAATTAAAAACTATTGTACAAAACCTAGAACTTATCCTTGCTACTGAACTTTTAGCAGCATCTCAGGCGTTAGATTTTCTCCTCCCACTTAAGCCAGGGCGAGGAGTATTAACAGCTTATGAAAAATTACGTCGAGAAGTTCCTTTTATTAAAGAAGATGTAATACTTGCAAATTATGTTAACAAGGTTCATCAGTTGATGTTTAGCTTAGTTGAGTAAAATTAGAAAGGTTTTTTAATGAAAAGCAATCATGACATTGCAGGACTTTTATCACTGCTTTTTAAGCCGCATCCTTGGCATGGTGTAGCTCCTGGTCGTAGTGTCCCAGAATTACTTAATGCTTATATTGAAATTGTTCCTACTGATACAATCAAGTATGAAGTTGATAAATATTCTGGACTCTTAAAAGTAGATCGTCCGCAAAAATACTCTAATCTTTGTCCTTCGCTTTATGGATTTATTCCTCAAACTTATTGTGGTGTCAAAGTTGGAAATTATTGTAGTAGCCAAACAGGTCGTAACGGCATAATTGGCGATGGCGATCCATTAGATATTTGTGTACTTTCAGAACGTGCAATTTTACAAGGCGGTATTTTGGTTGAAGCTATCCCTATTGGCGGTTTACGTATGATTGATGGTCAAGAGGCTGATGATAAAATTATTGCTGTTCTAAAAGATGATGCAGTTTATGGAGAATGGCGAGATATTCAAGATTGCCCTAAAACTTTAGTTGACCGCCTTTGTCATTACTTTTTAACTTACAAAGAATTACCAGGAAAAGAAGTCCCCAAAATAGAAATTACTCATGTTTATTCACGTGTTGAAGCCCAAGCCGTTATTGCTGCTGCAATTAGCGATTATAAAATAGAATATGGTAATCCTAATTTGCGCTTGCCTCAACTACGCTCTTTATTAATCAGTGAATTAACCGACGAGGAAGACAAAAATTAATATTTTTTAGGAGATAAACTTTTATGTCTGCAAAATTGTTAGATTTAACATCTATTGATCAACTCTCAGAAGTTCTAACCCAATCAAATCAAAAAACACAGCTAATCTTTAAGCATAGTAATGCTTGTCCTATTAGTGCAGATGCTTATGATGAATTATATAAATATTTGAATAGCTCTCCGTCTGATAATGTGGGTTATAACTTAATTGTTGTGCAAACTGCACGCCCTGTATCTAATGAAGTAGAAACTAGGTTAAGTGTTGTTCATGAATCTCCACAAGCTATTTTAGTACGTGATGGGAAAGTGTTATGGCATACTTCACATCGCAAAATTACTCAATTGTCATTAGCTAACGCTATTAACAATAATTAATGGATTAGTTAGAGGAAAATAACATGGAAGTTTCAAAAGCTTTTATTGATGGGTCAGCCTCGTTTCTTGCTAAAGATTTTTTACCTAAGATTGAACGTTGTATTGAACGCTTAACAGATGAAGAAATCTGGTGGCGACCTAATGAAGAATCTAACAGCATTGGCAATTTACTTTTACACTTGTCAGGTAATCTTAGACAATGGATTATTTGCGGTTTAGGTGGGCAGTTAGATCAAAGACAACGGCAACAAGAATTTGACGAGCGTTCACACATTCCAAAAGATAAGTTAATAGCCAAATTAAAAGAAACTGTTCTTGAAGCTGAAGCAGTTTT
>JADJPF010000017.1 GCA_016713405.1 Blastocatellia bacterium | reverse complement strand
CTCTCACATAGGTATAGTATTATCAGTAGTTATAGAGTTTAACTTTAGACCTTTTTTAATGCTTTGTGGTTTTAATAAAGCTAATACTTGCTCAACGGTTTCCAAAAGATTAAAAATACTTTGTTCAATTCTAGCTTTTCCCTGAACCTCAATTTGAAAAGTCCAAAATATCATTAATTATAGTAAGCAGAGATTCACCGCTTACACGAATAGTTTCAATAAAATCTTGTTGTTCAGCACTAGTTTTTGTTGGCAAGCAGTGGAAGTCATACCAATTATGCCATTCATTGGGGTACGAATTTATGATCATCAAGCTAAAAACGCACTTTTAGCATAATTTGCTTCTATAGCTTGATTTTAGCTTCAATAGCAGATTGTTCTGAAACTCTTAATTTACTCAATACTTTGTGCTAATTCTCTTGTACGGTTATTAATTTTTTCTTCTAGGCTTGTATTTAATTTTTAAGTGAGTGCAAGGATATTGAATTAAAACCAATCCTGTTAAAAACATAAATCAAAAAAGCCCACCAACTTCCATATAGAGGAGGATAAATAGTAATTTTAATTGCTGTGCCAATTTCATTCCAAACACCATCGCTATTAGCTGCTTATCAAAATTTATATTCATTGGGTGCTAAATTACTATAAACGACTTCTTGGTTTTTTTCTGCTAAAGTCCAATCTTTATCTAATCCTTCTAATTTATAAGCATAAACGTTATCTGAGGAGAATTAAATCTAGTGCAATATATTGAAAAAGTAGGTTATTTTGGTCATAGGTTAAGAAGTAAAGGTTTCCTTTGAGGTGTCTTTTTTTTTAATTCCTGATCAAGTGCCTAGCAATTTTTACTGTGCTTATATAAATTTGTGGTGCAGTAGGATTAGTTTTAATATTATCAGGATGAAAGATGTTAAGACCGTTGATCCCGCCAAAAGATTTCCTCCTTCTTGGTTTTGGTGAAAGAAAGACGGTTAAATTCTCTATCTTGAAGGGCCATCATCCAAATCAAATCTAATAAAACTTTCATTATTGGGGGGTTATATTTAGCAATCCCATTATCTGTGCCCTTAACCAAAAATAACCTTTTTTTATCTTCAAGCATTGCATAAACATTTGGATTTAGCTCTTTAGTTTTTGTGGTTTAATACGAGTAAAGTTATTTGTTTCATAGTTAAATTTACAGATTCCACCACCTTTGGTAGTTATCCAAAAATTCTTTTTACTATCTAATAAAAAGTTGAGACATTATTGTTAGGGAGTGAATTTAAGTTTTGTGAGTTATATTGATAAATAATATATGTGTTAGTTTTAGGTTTATAACAAAATAATCTATCACTTGTACCAATCCAAATATTACCAAAACTATCTTCTATAATTGCTTGATTTCACCGGGTGGGCCAATTTCATTAGAGACTTTAATAAATATTGAGTAATTGTTTTCTATCAGGGGATATATGATAAATCACTCGTTCATATTTTGAAGCCCCTACCCATAAACTACCATCGCGGCTTTCAAAAATAGCTGTTACTCCATAGATTTCTTTATTAAAAGTAATAAATTTGCCTGTTTTACGGTCTAGTTTTTGTAAATAAGCAAAATTCTCCTCTAATTTGTCAACAATCCACTCCAGCAACGCCATAAGTACCAATCCAAAGCTCTCCTTGTCGATCTTCATAAATTGCCCAAACGCTATCTAAAGCTAGAGAACTAAGATCACCAAGTTTTTTTCGGTAAACCTTTATGCTTCCTGTTTTTCGGTCTAGTCGGTTTAATCCTGCGTATTGTGTGCCAATCCAAACTATACCTTCCCTATCTTGCCAAATTCCACGAATATAGTTATTACTTAAACTATTTTCTGAGAATCGGTTGTATTGATATAACTCAAATTTATTTTTATAAGGGGAATATTTACTTATTCCATAAATACCATTACTAATCCAAACTACATTTGAGCGATCTTTATATAAACTGTGAATATCATTTCCAGCTAAACTTGTTGGATTTTTAGGATCATTTTCATAGTGAATGACTTTTTTTGTACTAAGATTTAAAGAATATATTCCAGATAAACGAGTGCCTATCCAAAGAGTATCTTCATCATATAACAACAAAGCTGATAGAACATCTGTTTTTAAGCCATCAGGATTATTTTCATCTTTCTTATAATGTGAAATTATTTCTCCTGTTACAGTATTTAGCTCATATAAACCTTGAAATAGCGTTGGAATAAAGAGATTGCCATTAGGATGAAGTAGAAGTTTGCAATCAAAATCTCTTTGCAATTACTGTTTTTGCTGGTGCATCTATATCTAAATAATTTGTAAATTCATTTGAAATAGTATCAAATTTGTAAAGGCCATAAGGACTATTTACCCATATTTTTTTGCTTATCTACCACTAAAGAAAAAGTGGTATTGTAGGCAGGTTATGTTTATTTTGAGGTGAAAAGCTAGTTATTTCTTTGCTATCAAGGTTTAATTTTATTAAACCTATTGAACTTGCCATCCAAAGAATATTATCTATTAAGCAAAAGACGTTATCCTAGGAGTTAGTTCTAAACTACCAAATCTAGTAAATGTTTTAGTCCCACGGTCAAATAAATTTATTCCTCCTGAATAAGTACCCGCCCAAACCCGGTTATATTCGTCCACATATACACTTGTAACACGATTATCAGATAAAACATTTAGAGAGTTAGAGTTGCTAGAGTAGACTTCAAAATTAAACCCATCATATTTGTTAAGTCCATTATCTGTAGCAACCCATAAAAAACCATCTAAATCTTGAGCAAAAGCATTTACTGTATTATCTGATAATCCTTGATTTTTACTGATATTCTCAAAAATTGGATTTACCTGAGCAAAAGCTATTTGCCATATTGACAATAGTAAAATCCAGATTAGCGCAAAAAAAACTTTTTTCATTTTTGCAAAAAACTTATTTGTGAAATTAAGATATTTTAGAAAAGCATTAAACTTAATATGAGAACTAAATTCTTTAGAATGATAAACTCGTTGAGTAGCTTTTTGAAAATCTGACTCTTGAGCATTATAAATATCAACAAACTTTTGAGGATTACGGTCTGTTAAAGGAAACCAGCTACTTTGCACTTGAACCATTATTCTATGCCCTTTAAGAAAAGCATGGTTAACATCTGGCATAACAAATTCTATTTTAGTTACTTTCCCTGGTGTCATAGGTTTTGGTAAAGAAAAACTTTCACGAAATTTTCCCCTCATTGGCTCACCCCTTACTAGCATTTGAAAGCCTCCCATAGGTAAGCTAGCATCAGTAGGCGAAACATCTGTTCTACTATCTGGATAAACATCAATAAGCTTAACTATCCAATCTGAATCCGTCCCGCTAGTAGAAACATACATTGTCACCGTAAGCGGCCCAGCCACATGCATATCTTCATTTAGAGGCTCACTTTTATAAGTTAAAACGTCTGTTCGTTGACTAGCAAATCTTTGATCTTCGCCCATATAATCGCGAGTCATACCTATTGATACACCATTTATAAAAGGCACAGGTTTGTTTGGATCGCTAATATATTCATCAAAAGAATTTTTGACTTCCTTAGGTTGCTCAAAAGAAAGTCCACCGTTAGCTTGAAGGTAAACTGATTTAGTTTCTACATTCTTTGGCGGCCAATGTTCATAAGTTTTCCAGCTATTAGAGCCTGTTTCAAAAACATATGCTTCAGGTAACTTAGCATTACCTTTATCTTTTAAGTAAAAATTAAAAAAAGGTAATTCAATGTTTTCTCTGTAAAAAGAGATGTTTTTGATGCAAAATTAAGATGTTTTAGAGTATCCCCATCAAAACGCGACCAACCACCATAGACCCTAGGCCCCCATAACTAAAGTATTAGTAATATTAGGGTTTTGCTCTTCAATAAACTTATAAGTGTTTAATGCTCCATAAAGATTTTCAGCATCAAACCAACCCCCTACCGTCATCACTGCCGCTTTGATATTACGTAAATTTGGAAGCAAATTTCTTGATTGCCAAAATTCATCATAGTTTC
This sequence comes from Blastocatellia bacterium, assembly GCA_016713405.1. Classification (NCBI taxonomy): domain Bacteria; kingdom Pseudomonadati; phylum Acidobacteriota; class Blastocatellia; species Blastocatellia bacterium. The sequence goes on along the minus strand of JADJPF010000017.1, from coordinate 9,141 downwards.
CATCTTGCATTACCTCATCCCAGAATGCTACTTTGTTATTTAAGTGTTTTTCATTGGCATTTTTAAGAGAACCCATTTCCAGAAAGAATTTATAGCCGTCCGGCGTTCCATGCTCAAACCGTTTAGGTGATTCAGTGGTAGGAGTAGGTCTAGGCAAACCAAATGAAGACAAAAAATTAAAAGCATGTGGTAAAAAAAACACTCCATTATGATGAAAATCGTCTCCCTTAAACCAATCTCCAATAGGTGCTTGGGGCGAAACCGCCTTTAATGCAGGATGAGAATCAATGCTCCCAGCCGATGTATAAAAGCCTGGGTAAGATATTCCCCACATACCCACCCTTTCATTGTGATTAGGTATGTTTTTAAGCAACCATTCTATAGTGTCATAAGTGTCCGTGCTTTCATCAATTGCATTTGGTGAATCTTTTTTCTGCTGATGAGGTCGCATATTAATAAACTCACCTTGGATAAATACTTGCCACGAACATCTTGATAAACAAAAATATAACCTTCTTTTGCAAATACCTCATTCGGCCCAAGACTTGTTCTAAAAGCATCTGTACCATAAGGAGCGACACTATAAGGGGTACGAAGAAGCATTATTGGATATTTTTTAGAAGTTTCTTTAGGTAAATAAATAGCGGTAAATAGCTTAGTTCCGTCACGCATAGGGATAGAAGTTTCCATTTTTGTATAATTTGCACGAATTTCAAAATTACTTTGTGCCTTTGGTATTTGGACAGAATCAACTAAAAATAAAAGTAAGAGAGTTAAAATAAGAATACGTAAAAAATTATATTTTTTCATAGTTGTCCTTTTATTGCTTTATTTTAGCTAAAGCAGAAGAATTAAATAAAAGCATATATTTTTATTTGAATTTTAAGATATTGCTAGTTAAACACTACTATAACCTTTTACTTAAAATATGGACAAACCTGCCTTGCAAGAAGAGCGTATGAACTGCACTTTAAAGGTTAGGGAGATTTTATAAGCGACAGAAATGATGATTTGTTAGAGACAGAAGATAAATTCTAAATATTTTAGTTACTAAATTTTACATAATAGATAGTTATTAACCAAACTTATTCCCACCAATTCCCAACTTGATCAACAGATAAAGCAGTTTCGTTAATAAATTCTGCTCCACCTAATTTTTGGTAGTGTCCCTCAGTTTACGTGATAGTTTTAACTCAAAATCTGGATATGTTAGAACTAAACTAAATAAGCATACAGAAAAACCTTTGTTTATCAACTACATAACCTTAATTAAAATTCATAAAATTCTACTACATTTCGGTTTTAAGTCGATTTTCTTTCAACGGTCTTTCTATATTGGAACTAGAAATTCCAATATTATTATCAAAATAGCTGCTTTCAAGCCGTTTTAAGCTCTATTTGTGCATCTGCAAGAGGGCATCTATATTCATTTTCATCACGTAAATTGAGGGACACTACCAAAAAACTCAGGAGGATGAAAAATGGCAAAGATGAAAATAATGCTAGAAAATAAAGAAGGCAAGCAAATAGGGGGAAATGCAAGAGTATGAGTTGGAAGTAGGGCAAGGAAGTTTGTTAGAAATAGAGGCAGCAGTGGAAAAATTCAAAAGAAGCAGTTTGCCAAAAATAGAACAAGAGTTAATGATAGAGGCACAAGAGCAAGAAGTAAAAAAAAGCGAATTAAAAGTAAATGGAACAAGTGAAATAGAAATCAAAACCCTACGATGGAAAATTTAAGTTCAAGGTACAAAGGTTTGATAACGGAGAAGATTACTTAAGCATAACAGGGCAATGCAAGAATGGATACGTAAGTGATGGATTGGCAGAATACGCGGCATATTATAGTAATCGCTTGAGTTATGAAGAAGTAGAAAAATTAATCAAAAGAAACACAGGACAAAAAGTTGTTAAGCGATCAAGGGATATGGTTAATGGTAAAAGCAAAAGCAGAAGAGATAAGCCAAGCCCAACAACAGATAGTTACTCAAAGATTAAAGAAAGGAAAAATGCCAAAAATAGAAACACGAGTAAATATTTATGATGCAAAAGCAGAAGAAGTGTTGATATTTGATGATGGGATTATAGTTAAAGAACAAAAAGCCAAACGAGATGGCAAAGAAGTTGAGCAAAAAACTAGAGTCAATACAGATATAGTAATGTTAGAGCAAAAGATGGCTTATATCGTTACCTAATAGCAGGAACTGATAAAAAGCAAATGAATTAGTAAGTTTAGAAGAAGTAGTAAAAAAGTGAGCTAATGATTGAGTATTCAAGGCGCAGATCTGCCTTACCTATAGTGGCAATAACAGATGGGGCAAAGAGCATTCGTAATAGTTTGCAGCTAATTTTTGGCACAACAATTACTATAATCTTAGATTGGTATCATCTTGAGAAGAAGGTTTATGAGCTTTTTTCTATGATTGGACGCAATAAAGAAGAAAAACTCCATCATCTGAATTTTATTTTTCCCTTATTGTGGAAAGGTCACATTAGTGAAGTAATTTTTTATCTTCGCAATGAAGTTAAGGCTAGAAACTCTATAAAATTAGAAGAGTTGATTTCTTATCTTCTTAAGCACAAGGCTGAAATTATTGACTATGAGCGTCGCAAGCAGGCTTCTAAGCCTATTGGCTCTGGTCGTATGGAAAAGGGCGTTGATCAGGTTATTGGCAAACGCCAGAAAGACAAATCTATGTCTTGGTGTTCTTCTGGTTCTAAATCTTTGGCTATTTTAAAGGTCGTTGAGCTTAATGGTGAGTGGGATTCTCTTTGGAATCTTCCTTCTATTGCTGCTTAACCACAGGATTTTTTACAGAAAGAACTTTTTTCTTATTTCTTTTTCTAAGTCGTCTTGGCTGTCTTTTGCTTCCCAATAACCATAAATTAAGTTGAAATCGTCAATTAAAGCCCCATCAACAAAAATATTCTTTTTTGTTTGCGAAATTTGGATTTTCTTTTCAGCAACCAATGTCCAGTGAAACTTCTGTCCACAAGCCTCTAATAAACTTTGAAAAGCTGTTTTTACAGCACCTTCATAAGACTTACACCTAGTTTTTCAAACTGCTTTAATGCTTCATAATAAGTTTTAATAGGCTTATGACTAGCTTTTAAGTCCAGTACTCGCATTAAGTTATACTCCTAGATACTTAAGTTTAATTAGAATGTGATAAGGCTAATAATTAGGCTGTTTTTCAAGTAAAGCTGAGATTATATTTCCAAGTTGGGTAAAATGAAAAGCTTTTGTTCTATACTTTAGTAACTAAAGCCACAGACTAATCTATTAGGTAATTAAGCATTTTTTGATTAATTGTTAAATGTGGTATGAATAGAAGTATAAACTAAAAAAGCCACTTAATTAGTGGCTGTAACTCATTGATTCTATTGATGCCCCCGGCAGGATTCGAACCTGCGACCTTTTGGTTCGTAGCCAAAAACGCCTTGTTTCACCCTTTTTCACCAAGTTTCTAAAATGTTACTAATCCTTTGATAATAAATGAGTTAATAGTATTTGTATGTTTCATTATGTTTATGCTAATATCGCTCTGTAACACCTCAAAGTGGAATCGAAAGTGGAATTTTTCAAATACAACACTTTATTTATATTCAATAAGTTACAAGAAGATAGGTGATTTATGGAACGACCTGTAAAAGGCTCTGTTAAAAAAATTAGATAAAATAGATGGCAAGTTAGGATAACTTTTACTGATGAACAAGGCAAAAACATGACAAAAAGTCTTGTCAGAAAGCTACTCAGAAGCTAGCGAATTACTTAAACGCCTAGTTAATGAACTTGATCATGGTGGTCAAGCTATTCTAAAAGATAGAATGATATTTGATGACTTAGCTAAATTTTACTCTGAAAAATACTTAATACCTGCAAAATATGTTGATGGTCGTAAAGTTGCTGGGTTGCGCTCAGTAGTCCATACTAAAGCTTTTTTGCCACCATTAATTGAATACTTTGGCAACAAACGAATTAAAGAAATTACTCACACAGATATACTAACTTATAAGCTAAAGCGGCTAGACACACCTAAACAAACAGGTGCTAAACGCTCAATTGCTAGTGTTAATCGGGAACTTGAACTATTACGCCGAATGTTAAATATTGCCCATCAAGAAGGCTGGATTTTGCGTAGTCCATTTTCAATAGGAAAGTCACTTATTAGCAAAGCCGATGAGCGAAAATGCGAAAGAATCTTAACTAGAGAAGAAGAAGCACGCTTACTTAATGCTTGTGTAGGAAGACGCACACACCTAAAACCCATAATTATTTGTGCGCTTGATACGGGAATGCGACAAGGTGAAATTTTAAGCCTAAGATGGCGCAATATAGACTTTGATGAGAAAGTTATCACCGTAGAAGCTTTTAACACAAAAACTATGCAAACTCGTCAAGTGGCTATGACAACACGTTTAGAAAAAGAACTATGGTCACTTTATCAATCTTCTGTTGGTGATAAAAATGCTTTGGTTTTTGGCATCACAGACAATGTTAAGAGATCATTTGATGGAGCAAGGAAAGATGCAGGCTTGTCAGATGTACGTTTTCACGATTTACGCCATACTGCTGCAACTAGGCTTGTAAGTAAACATATTCCTATTTCTGAAGTTGGACGGGTTTTAGGCCATAGTCAACCATCTACAACTTATCGTTATGTTAATGCCAACCTTGAGACAGTTAGACGCGCAGCATTAGCATTAGATGAGTTTCAACGACAGTCAGAGGGAACTAAACTAGTAGAAGAACTTATTAACTAAATTTATGTATTTTATTAATTTGAAGAATAACTAATTAACATCAAAAAATTATTTATGAATTATGACCTTATAGTTGAAAAAATATCTCAAATTGATGATATAGCTCAACGCACAGTAGCTAAAAATGTTAACCAATTGCTAACGCTAAGAAACTGGTTAGTAGGAGCTTATATTTTTGAATATGAACAAAATGGCGAAGATCGCGCTGTTTATGGAGAACAATTACTGAAAAAGTTGTCAGATGATCTTTCTAAAAGCGGCCATAAAGGTTTTTCTGTTACGAACCTAAAATACTTTAGAGAAGTTGCTTTAGTATACCCATTGCCACGAATAGGTCAGACACTGTCTGACCTATTTGGTAATTTACTAGAAACACTGCCTTTATTAGAAGACAATAACCTAGAAGAAATGTCTTCTGGTGGTAATATTAAAAGTATTTCAATTTCCTTCTGTAGAAAAACGTCAAATAAAAAAATACTTATCTTCCTTGGCAAAACGAAAAGTACTATCAACAACTTTTAGCTCTTTGTCTTGGTCACACTTACTAGAACTTTGTCGAATAATGATGCACTCAAAAGAGCTTTTTACGAATTAGAATCAATGAAAAGTCAGTGGTCTTTACGTGAGCTAAAAAAGGCAAATGAACAGTATGCTTTATGAGCGAGTAGGACTATCTAAAGACAAAGATGCTGTAATAGCATTGGCAAAAAGAAGGCCAATTATTAGATAGCCCAAAAACTATTTTACGGGATCCTTATGTTTTGGAATTTATAGGATTAGAAAAACAAGTGGCTTATTCAGAATCACAGCTTGAGCAAGCCTTAATTGACCACCTTCAAGAGTTTCTTCATGAATTAGGACGTGATTTTTGCTTTATGGATAGGCAATATCGAATTACTGTAGCTGGACAACATTATTTTTTAGACTTACTTTTTTACCATCGCAAGTTACATTGTTTGATAGCTATAGACTTAAAGTTAGGAACCTTTAGCCATCAAGATGCTGGGCAAATGAACTTCTACTTAAACTATCTTAAAGATCAGGTGGCTTATCCTGAAGAAAATCCGCCTATAGGAATAATACTTTGTGCTGAAAAAGATGCAGAGGAAGCTCATTATGCTACGGCAGGCTTAGACAAACATCTTTTGTTTCTCAATATTTAATAAAACTACCCTCTGAAGAACAGTTAAAGCAATGGCTGTGAGGAGCAAGTGATCATTGAGAAATTAGCAGATAAAAGTACAAAAACTAGAGAATAAAGAGTTTTCAATTGTACAAAGCGAACTTAATGCTAACCTTGAGATAGCTAGACGCGCAGCTTTAGCACTTGACGACTTTTACCAAGAATCTCAACAACCTAACTTGCAAGAAGAACGTATTAGCTAAAAAATAAAAACCAAGGAGATTTTATGAGTAACGAAAATGATGCACTATTACCAGAAGAAGACGAAACCGAAACCCAAACCCTAAATAAAATGGTAGCTAAAATAAAATCTATGGATAATCGTTTAGAAACTGTTGAAACTAAAGTAGATGCACAATCTAAACAAACCAATGCTAATTTGCTAAATGCTTTTGCTGAAATACTTAGAGATGCTTTAACTCAACAAAAAGCAGAATTTGAACAAACATTAAAAGATGCCCTAGCTCAACAAGAAATTAAATTTGAACAAGCTTTAGCTCAACAAGAAGTTAAGTTTACTGAAATGATCAAAACAGAGGTAAATAATCTTAGGGTAGAAATGCTAGAAGAATTTAAGCTAGTTAAGAGAGAAATTAGAAATATTGATAGGCGGCTATCAATATTTAATAAAGATATTGGTGATGTAGCAGTAGATCATATGATCTTGAAGACAGAGTGGAGCAAATAGAAACAAAGCTTAAAGCAAGTTAAGCTTACGCAAATTATCTAATTTTATCTAACCTAACCCTAATTATTATAGCTAAACAATGGCTGCTACTAAGCAGCTATTCTTATTTATGGCGGTAGCTCAAATGCTTATAGCTACTAGATATTTTCGTATAGCTTGATTATACTTGCCTGTTTTATCAAAGTTTTCTCTAAAAACTCAACTCTAAAATTCATTTGTTAAACTAAATATGGCTATCAAAAAAGTGAATTATATAGCTCGCTCTGGAAAAGTTGCGACGAACGCGCGGCGGCATGGATGCTTCCCAATATAAAGATTACGTATTAATCCTATTATTTATCAAATATGTATCAGATAAATTTACTAGCGATCCTGATTTTTTAATTGAAATCCCTGAAGGCGGTAGCTTTAAGGATATGGTTGTACTTAAAGGTACTAAAGACATTGGCGACAAAATGAATAAGATTATCAGCAAATTGGCTGAAGCTAATGATCTTAAAGGTGTTATTGACGTAGCTGATTTTAATAATGAAGATAAGCTTGGCAAAGGTAAAGAAATGCAGGACAGGCTTTCAAAACTAGTTGGTATTTTTGAAAACCCAAGTCTTGACTTTAGCCGCAACCGTGCCGAGGGAGATGATATTTTAGGTGATGCCTATGAATACCTTATGCGACATTTTGCTACTGAATCGGGCAAGAGCAAAGGCCAATTCTACACCCCAGCAGAAGTTTCCCGTGTGATGGCAAAGGTTATTGGAATAAGCAAAGCAGTCCAAACCCAGACAATTTATGACCCAACTTGTGGTAGCGGCTCTTTGTTAATTAAAGCTGCGGACGAAACAGAACAAGGAGTTACTATTTATGGTCAAGAGATGGATAATGCAACTGCTGCGCTTGCTAAAATGAATATGATCTTGCATAACAACGAAACAGCAGAAATTCAACAAGCTAATACCCTATCATCACCTGCTTTTATAGTTGATGGGAATTTAAAAACTTTTGACTTTGCGGTTGCTAATCCGCCATTTTCTAGCAAAGCTTGGGGCAGTGGACTTGATCCTAAAGAAGATATTTATAAGCGTTTTGAAGATGGGATACCACCAGATAAAAACGGTGATTATGCTTTTTTACTACATTTAATTCGCTCGATAAAAAGCAAAGGTAAAGGAGCAATTATTTTACCTCATGGTGTACTGTTTCGAGGTAATGTAGAGGCTCAAATCCGTCAAAATATTATTCGCAAAGGCTATATTAAAGGCATTATTGGACTGCCTGCAAATCTGTTTTATGGAAAAGCGTCCTGATATTGTGCTTTATGTTAATGGGATTGCGCTAGGCGTGCTAGAACTTAAACGTAACGACTGTTTCTGTGTCTGAAGGTATAAGACAAAACCTTGATAACCAAGAGGAAAAATTTATTAAACAATTCTTTTCAACCATACAATTGATTATGGCTGGTAATGATACAGAAGGTTTGCGTTATGGTACGGTTGAAACTAAAGGAAGAAACTATTTAGCTTGGAAAGAAGAAGATGATGATAGTAGCGAAAAGACTTTAGATAACCATCTTAAGCAAGTTGTAATAAACAACGATTTTAGAAATATTAATAGACTTAGTTTTGATCGAGGTATTAAAAAGCTTTGTCGTCCACATCAATATTTTGGGGGTAAAAGCTTGGTCAAAAGAGCCTTAAACAAAGGGAAGGTGGAATAATCTGGCACACTCAAGGCAGTGGAAAAAGCTTAACAATGGTTTGGTTAACAAAATGGATTCGTGAAAATATTAAAAATGCCCGTGTGCTAATTATTACAGACAGAGAAGAGCTAGATAAACAAATTGAGAAAATTTTTTAGGAATAGATGAAGAAATTTATCGCACAAACAGGTAGAGATTTGATGGAAAAACTAAATTTAACGGCTGATTGGCTACTTTGCTCATTAATTCATAAATTTGGCAATAAAACAGAAGCTGACTATGATGGCTACATTAACGAGATTAACCCAGATTTATTTGAGAATTTTAAGGCTAAGGGGACATTTATGTTTTTGTAGATGAAATGTCATAGAACGCAATCGGGCCAAGCTACGAAGCGATGAAAAAAATTTTACCAAATGCACTATTTATTGGTTTTACAGGAACGCCTTTACTTAAACAAGATAAACAAAAAAGTATAGAAGTTTTTGGAAAATACATTCACACCTACAAATTTAATGAAGCAGTAAAGGATAAAGTCATATTAGATTTACGTTATGAAGCCCGCAACATTGAGCAAAAACCTTACTTCAAAAGAAAAAATAGACAAATGGTTTGAAGCTAAAACCAAAGGTTTAACAGAATATGCTAAAAATGAGTTAAAAGAGAGATGGGGAACAATGCAAAAGGTTTTAAGCTCACAATCAAGGTTAGAGCAAATTGTAGCTGACATAATCTTTGATATGGAAACTAAAGACCGCTTGCAAAATGGTAGAGGTAACGCGCTACTAGTTGCAGGTAGCATTTACAGTGCTT
>JADJPF010000016.1 GCA_016713405.1 Blastocatellia bacterium | reverse complement strand
AAAATTATATTAAGTCTTTATCTATATATGAAAAGATAGGAAATATTGAAGGGCAAGCTAACATAAATGTTTTTCTTGGAACAGCATACACCACAATAGGGAGAAATGATCAAGCTTTAGAATGTTTGAACAAAGCACTTGCTAAATGGAAACAGTTAGATAACCCTAGCAGTGAAGCTAATACATTACAACTTATAGGCGAAATCTATAATTTTATAGGAGATAACCAAAAAGCTTTAGAATATCTTAACCAAGCATTAAAGATTGCCAATGAAGCAGAAAAATATTACTATAGAAGCTGCAATAGCATTTAATATTGGTAAAGTATACAGGGATATAGGAAACAATCAAAAGCTCTAGAAATATTGAATAGATCCCTAGAGCTTGATACTAAAATTGGAAACCTTTCAGGTAAAACACATACACTTAATTTTATAGGGGTCGTTTACATAGAATTAGGAGATAACCAAAAAGCTTTAGCAGCTTTATATGAAGCATTAAACTTAAACATAAAACTAGGAGATATTTCTGGTCAAGCTACAGCTTACAATTCAATAGGTGGTTTTTACTTCTATTTAGCAAATTTTGATGATGCTTTAGAATTTTTTAACAAGGCTTTAGAATTACGTACCAAACTAGGGGACTTAATAGGAATAAATGAAATCCTTTCTAATTTGGGAGCTATTTATAAAAAAAAAAAAGGAAACAAGGAAGCAGCATTAAAATGCTTAAATAAAGCATTAAATATCCAGTTAGAACTAAAAGAAATTGTTGCCCAAGCAGTTACATTAAATACTATTGCAGTAATTTATATTGAGCAAAAAAAATATGATAAAGCATTAAATTATCTTGAGAAATCCTTGGAATTAAACAAAACAACAGGAAACCTCTCTCAAGAAGCTTCAAATTTGATTAATTTTGGAATAGTTTATGAGGCTAAAAGAGAACTAGAAAAAGCTTTAGAATTCTCTAATCAAGCTCTAGAAATTTACAAAAGTATAAAAAACCCTATTGGACAATCAGAAGCATTATTTATAATAGCCTCTATTAAATGCAACACTAACAATCTTGACCAAGCTTTAGAAAGTATTAAAGAATCCATAGAAATAGTTGAATCTTCAAGAGATAACATTAAAATACAGGATTTGCGTACTAGCTATTTTTCATCCGCGCAAGATAAGTATAAATTTTATATTGACTTACTAATGCAATTACATAGACAACAACCATTAGTTGGCTATGATATACAAGCATTTATTGTTAATGAAAATAGTCATGCACACACTCTATTAGACCTAGTAAATCAAAGTAAAGTAGATATTCGTAAAGGCTTAAATGTAGAACTTATTAAACAAGAAGAAGACTTAAATGAAGAATTAAATGAAAAAACGGCGGCTTTATTGAAAGCTCAATTAGGTGATAAAAAATTATCAAAAGAGGAAATTTTTAAGTTACAGAAAGAAATTAAAGAAATTAATAAAGAACTAGAACAAATTGAGCTTAAAATAAAAAATGGAAGCACTATTTATGCTACATTAAATAAACCTAAACCAATTTCTTTAGAAGAAATTCAAAGAGAAATACTTGATCAAAATACTGTGCTTTTAGAATACTGTTTAGGTGAAAATGATAGTTATTTATGGGTAGTTAGCTTTAATCACTTTGCTAGTTATCGGCTTGCAAAACGAAGTATTATCAATAAAAAAGCAAAAGATCTATATAATTCTTTAAGTACAAATATGGACTTTGGGTTAAAAGGAAAAGCAAGGCTTGTTAGAAAAGACTATGAGAATCTAGCTACTGAATTAAGCGATTTATTACTACTACCTGCCATTGATAAATTGGATAAAAAACGTCTTGTGATAGTTGCTGATGGAATACTCAACTTTATTTCATTTAGTACACTTGCAGAACCAAAAATAAAAAAACTCCCTTCTAAACAATATTTACCATTAATTGTTAACCATACAATAGTAACTGAGCCTTCTATTTCTACACTACTATTACTAAAACAAAAAAACTCACATAATATTGCTACCGCTAAAACAATAATTCTTTTTGGTGATCCAATATTTGGATATGACGATGTAAGGATTAGAGAGAGTTTATTTAGTAAAGAAGCAAAGCAGAAACTTAAGAAAATAGGACATCTAAAGAGTCAAAATGAAAAATTATCCAGAACTATTTTAGAGAAACCATTTATTAGATTTGGTGGCAAACTAACAAGATTAAAATTTACAGGTGAAGAAATAAAAACTATAACTAGCTTTTTACCTTATGACCAATCAGAGGCTTGTCTTGGTTTTGATGCTAATCTTAACAATATAACTAATAGAAATTTGAAGAAATATCAATATATTCATTTTGCTACACATGGACTAGTAGATAGTGAAAACCCACAATTTACAGCTTTGGTGTTATCTTTGATAGATAAAGAGGGAAAAGAAATAAATGGCTTTTTAACACTCAATGAAATTTTTAATTTAAGGTTTGATGCTGAGATGATAACACTTAGTGCTTGCCAAACTGCTTTAGGTAAAGAAGTTAGTGGAGAAGGGTTAATAGGTTTAACACATGCTTTTATGCATGCAGGAACAAAACGTTTAGTAGTAAGTTTATGGAATACTAATGATCAAGCAACTGCGGAATTAATGGTAAAGTTTTATAGAGAAATATTTAATTCAAAACTAACACCTTCAGAAGCATTACGAACAGCACAACTTTCACTGATGAAAGAACCTAAATGGCAATTGCCTTATTATTGGGCAGCTTTTCAGTTACAAGGGGAATGGTAAAAATAAAACTAGTTGTTATTGGTTTGTAAGCCTTTCAATCTCTTTAAGTAATTCATTAATGATGTTTATTAGATTATCTTTATTAAAGTTGGTTTTTAATAATTCTCTTTGCCAAAGTACATCACCTGTTTTGTTAACTAAGAAAACAGCTTTTTTTTCTTCTGAATATTGTAAGATTGCATCTGCTTGAATAACAAAATCCGCTACTTTTAAGGTACTATTTTGAGTTATAAAATCTTCTATATCTTCTTGAATTTCTTGATTTTCTTGATTTTGGAGTTTTATATAGAGTTTTTTACAGCAAATAATTCTTTTTGCTTGTCTTACTCCACGTTCTGTAAAATTTGGGGGATTATAGGAAGATTTGTTTTAAGGTTTCGTTTTGAAACTTTAGGCAAAGATTTTTTTTGTTTAACTAATTTATCAGGTTTGGGATTAGAACTAGGATTAGTATTAGTAGGAATATTAAATGATGGCTCTTTAATTAAAATTGGTTCAGTTTTTTTTATTTCTTCTTTGCTAGTTAGAGGTTTTTGTGATGATAAAATATAACTGAAGTAAAAATAGGATAAAACCGTTAGCACAATAAAACAAGCTAGTACAATTGCTATTTGGGGTCTAACAGCATAAGGTTGAAAAGATATATTTATTCTATAAATTAATTTTCTCCACATAAAAACTAATATTCTTGGGAAATATGTTTCTTTGTAGTAGATATGTAGAGAAATTTTTCCTTCTTGATTTGTTTGTTCATTTTCTAAAAAATCAATAATTAAATCTATTGTTTGTCCTCCTTCAAGCTTGATTTTGTAATTTTGCGACTTTTGTCGTTTTATAGTAATTTCCTGTGTAATTAAGTGTGTTGTTAATAATAAACCGGTTTCTTTAGCACGAATTTCTATAAGTTCTGCATCCTCTGATAGCTGGAGGCTTTTATATTTTTCTATAAAAAGGTTAAAAACCGTTTTTTCCTTTCCATCCACAATTATTGATAATATTCCAGACAGAGTATTTTTACGACGTTTTGCAGTTTCTTCTAGCTTTTGAGGAATAATAGATAGTTCTTTTGTTGCATCAGGCGGCTTACGTCTATTTTGGGAATTTTTATCATTTAAATTTTTTGTTAAAGAAAATAAGGGGATCTCTAAACGATCTTTAGGATAAACTAAGTTTAGTGTTGTTGTTAATTGTGTGTAGCAATTGTAATGAATTACTGAATGAATTCTTTTAAGTTCAACAAGGAATTCATTATCAGGATTATCATCATTAAAAATAAAATCATTAAAAGAGCTAATACATTCTGTTGCCCAAGGTTTAAAACGATCTAAGCAATCTTCAACTAACTCCAATAATATAAGAAACTTATCAGGATCTTTGACTATTTCAAAGCGTTCTTCATTTTCCTGTTTAGAAATACTTAAAAAGTTACCAAAAGACTCCTTTAGTTGACTAAAAAACTTGCTTTTATATCGCTTAGATTCTCGTTCAATGTTAGCAATATCTTGAGTAGTACGATTAGGAGCCAATGACATATAAATCTTAACTGTTTCCCTATTACTATATTTGTGTAGTATTCGGCTCATACCTACTACTGCACTAAAAGAATTATGTTTAAGCATCATAGACAATAAACGCTTAAGGTAACATACCAATAATCCTTCTTCGTCAACACTTTTAGACCAAGTGGCAGTTAACTCATAGTTTTCTGAAAGCTTATAAATCAGCCTTTGTAATAATTGCTCTTAATGCATATACACCTTTGATCGTTGTTTTTTCTTTTCCTGATTAGCTAAGAAACGACCTCTAAGATTGTAATAATGCCTTTTATCTTGACGTTCACAAATTACTTCCCACATTTCAAAAGCATTAGAAGTTATTTCAAGTGCTATATCTTTATTTGGATGAATAAAAAAAGCTAGCTGGAAAGCTCTAACTAATAAGTCTTCTTGGTCATTTAGCAAATCTTCTTTACTCAATTGAGCTTTATACATCTATTTAATCAGATACTTTCTAAATACTCATTAAAACAAATACTTATAAAAGAATAATACTAATCAGATTTTACTTTTAGAGGGAGTGAATTTCGGAATTACTATTTTCCCACTAGTAGGTTTTTTTAAGGCTGTAAAGTAGGAAGCAATAAATTTCTTAAACTTATAAGGAGAAAAGATGAAAAATATAACAGATATCTAACAACTCTTTTTCTACTTTTTTTATTAGTTTTTTGTTTTGGTTCAGAAACCTATGCACAAGAAGATTTTGAAGATGGTCTTGGTGGTGAGGGTGGTGGCGGTGGCGGTATTATTTTTACAGAAGATAATTTCTGCACTAGTCCCTCTTGTGATTCAGTAGGAGTCTTTATAAATAATACAGCCACTTTTAACTTAAAAAGACCTGGTTTTTCAGACCTTATTTTCAATTATGGAACTCCAAATAATGGTCTTATACCAATAACAGGAGATTTTGACGGAGATGGTATTGTCACAATAGGTTTATACGACCCAGCAACATCAATATTTTACTTAAAAAACTCAAATAGCAGTGGGCCAGCAGATTTAGTATTTCTTTATGGGGGGCCAAATAGAGGTTTTTTACCTATAGTTGGAGATTTTAATGGAGATGGTATTGACACAGTAGGCTTGTATGAAGTTCCTACATCAATATTTTATTTAAGAAACTCAAACACAGAAGGTTTTGCTGACTTAACATTTCTTTATGGATCACCAAATAGAGGTTTTTTACCCATAGTCGGAGATTTTAATGGAGATGGTACTGACACAGTAGGTTTATATGAAGTTCCTACATCAATATTTTATTTAAGAAACTCAAACACAGAAGGTTTTGCTGACTTAACATTTCTTTATGGATCACCAAATAGAGGTTTTTTACCCATAGTTGGAGATTTTAATGGAGATAATATTGATACAATAGGTTTATATGAAAAACCTACATCAATATTTTACTTAAGAAACTCAAACACAGAAGGTTTTGCTGACTTAACATTTCGCTTTCCTAAACAGCTTGCTCCTTTTGAAGAGAAATATCCAATAGTTGGCAATTGGGCTGTAGAACTTCAGTAGTTTTAGAGACAGAAAAAATCAATATATTGTGCAAAATGCAATACTGAAAGTCTGTTGTTTTGAAACAAGTTTCAAAATTTATTTTCTAGGTAATACTGAACAACTGTTCAGTATTACCTTTTCACCATTACCAAATTAATTAATTTCTTCCAGCATTAAGAATTCTAAGCAATGCAACAAAAATATTGTAGACATCTAAAAATAAATCTAAAGCACCTGCAACATATTCATTAGTTGGGTAGCGGTGTAGTATTTGTTGCGTGTCATATAAAACATAACCAGAAAATAGTAGTAATGACGCAACAGCAATACCAAAAGAAAAAGCACTAGAAGCTAGAAAAATATTTAGCACAACTGATAAAACCACAACGGTTAAACCTACTGTAAGCATTCCCTTCATAAAGCTAAAGTCTTTTTTAGATACAAACGCGTAAACTGTTAGCCCACCAAAAATGCCTAGGGTTAAAACTCCAGATTGAACAATGGATGCTGGATTATTAATAGCTAGAATTGCTAGAAGTGGAGAAAGGAATATTCCCATTAAAGTAGTAAAGCCAAATAAAGCTAATAGATTAATACCTTTTACTAGCCTAACAGCTTGTGTCCCAATTACAGCACCAATTAAGACAAACAATGAAATCCAACGATGTTCAATAATTGCGATCATTATTGGAGGAAAAGAAAATCCTATTCCAACGCCTACCATTGCAAATAAAATTCCAGCAAAAAATAGTCCATATACCTTACGAATAAAACCTACTCTTTCTGCTAGGGGTGCTGTTGCAGCAGTAGGTTTGCTAGCTACTTCCCAATTATTTGCACCACCCCAAGAATTTTGTTTTTGGTCTTGTTCTTGAAAGAAACCGCCCATATACACCTTCCTTTTACCTAACTATTTTGACATTCTCTGTACAATTAACTATGTTTATGGGTATTTTAGCATTGAAAAAAATATTCCCCAACTTACATTTTTCTAAAAGGTGTTCCTATGATACTAGATAGTTTTGCTAGTTTAGAAATTTTAACTGTAGCCTTTGAACTTAGAGTTTGTCAGCCAGTTTCTTTACCTAGTTTCCTTGGAACAACTTTACGAGGTGCTTTTGGGCAGTCCCTAAAACTAGTTGCTTGTAGATTAGGAATTGCAAATTGTTCTAATTATTGTACTTATGAAGATTTTTGCCCCTATGATTATCTTTTTGAAACAGCCTCTAAATCTGCTGCTAAACGTTTGCAAAAACAAGCGGATACACCAAATCCTTATATAGTAGTCCCACCTCCGCTTCAGGGAACTGAAACACTTAAAAAGTTTGTTGAAGGGGATAAACTGGTTTTTGGAATAAAATTAATAGGAAAAGCCTGTTATTATCTGCCATATATTATTAATAGCGTTAAAGATATGTGCAAAACGGGTTTAACTGTTAAACGAATACCTTTTAAAAGCTTAATTGAAAGCCGTTTAACAAGTTTTAATGATCCTAAAGAGCTTAAAATAGAGCTTTTAACACCTTTAAGGCTTCGTACTGGCAGAGATTTTTATGTTGGCATGAATGATGAAAACCAATTAACTTTTGAACTACTTATAAAAAACTTGATTCGTAGATTTTCTTTATTAGAACAATTTCATGGCGACGAGTTAAGTCTGAAAGAAACAGAGTTGTTTGACAAACTTTTAAAAGAAGCATCTAGTGTAACTCTAACAAATGACAATACTTATTGGTTTGATACAGAACGATATTCTAATCGTCAAAAGGCTAGATTAAGAATTGGTGGTTTGATGGGCAGTATAAGTTTTAGAGGTGAAAATTTAAGAAAATTTCTTCCTGTTTTACTTCTTGGAGAACACTTAAATATAGGAACATCCACGGCATTTGGCCTAGGACAACTAAAAATATCTGTTTAACTTGTTGGATAAAAACAACATGTTTTATGCTTTTCCTAGCTCAGTTACTTTTTTTACTACCATATCAAAAACTTCGGCAACTTCAATAGTGTTAAGGCAATCGTGATGAGGACAAGTAGTTACTTGGCTATCACCTGTTAGCTTAAAACATGGGCTACAAGGCAATTCTTTTCTAATCATTACATGAAGTTTACCTAATGGAGCAGTCCGGCGATAATCAGTTGGCCCATAAATAGCAACAACAGGTGTTTGCATCGCTACGGCTATGTGCATTAGTCCACTATCGTTACAAACTAGCAAATCACATTGGTCAATTAAAGAAGCGGCTTGAGGGATGTTTGTTTCACCTGCGGCAATAATAATATTTCCTGATAAACCTTCTAAAGCTTCCTTAATCATTGCTACTTCATTTTTGGCCCCTAGCATTAATAAAAAAGCTTTTGGAAATCGGCTAGTTAGCTTAATAACTAACTCTCGATAGCGTGCAGGTTGCCATTGTTTCCAACGCATTGTTGGAGATGTTCCCATTTGAATCCCAATTATTAAAGAGTTAGGTTTAATTTGTCGGCTTGTCAAAAATTGCCGGGCAATAGCTTGATCGCTATCAGCAATATACATAAAAGGAGGTTGATTAAGTAATTTTTCATCTACGCCTAAAGCCTGAGCAAGAGCAAAATAGCGATCAACTTCATGTTGGGCTTCCTCCATTTTTACGCCTACATTGTAGATAAACCCGTAACGATCCGGCCAACCCGGACTACGAACATGCCCAACTCGGTATTTAGCACGGCTAAAACTTACCATTAAAGCTAAGAAATATGAATTACTATGAAATTCACTAATAATCATGTCATAGTTGCTATGTCGAACTTTGAGAATATGCTTAATCCAGTCCGACCAGCTTTGACGATTAGAAATATCATAGTTTTTTGTAAAATATCCTGCACCTTCTAAAACATACTCACAACCTGTGTTATTGCCTGTTTGGAGGTGAAATTCAGCATCAGGAAAATGTTTTTTTAGCGCGGCAATTGTTGGAGTATATAAAATAAAATTACCTAAGCCATGATAAGCACAAATAAGGATTTTTTTAATTTCTGATGGGTTTGGTTGAGGAGGTTTTCTTAAAAAAATAGCACTATAAATGCGTAAGGATTTTTCTATTGCATGTTCTAGCCAATATTCAAAATTGTAATACATTTAATTTAGCTACTTTTGTTTTAGCAGAAAAATTTTTAAGGAAAGAAATACCTGGTTTCTTTCCTTAAAAACCTAAATAATTACTTAATTACTTTGCCTTCCATATCTTGTGGAATAACTTGATCCATATAATGCAAGATTGTAGGGGCAACGTCTTTAATGTCTAGATCTGTACGATTAACGCTAGTGTCATCCGTTGGACGCTGCATTAGAAAGATTCCATGCCAGTCGTGGTTAGCATCGTCTGGGCCTGTATCGTTTTCAAAAGTATAAATTTCATTTAGTCCAATTGAGCCGACAGAACGCCAGTTTAAGTCATCAAAATAAACAAACAAATCTGGTGGAATATTTTCACAAATTGGATAAACATCTTCTGGGCGGACAACTTTTGTTTGCATAGGCTTGCCTTCATGATTTGGCAAAGCTTCTAGTTTTGCGATTAATTCATTACGAAAAGCTTCGTATTCTTCACCTGGTGCAACCGTTCCTTGTGGCTCTCTGCCCTTTACATTAACCATTAGACGGGCATAATAGCCACCTGAACCCCAAGCGCGGGTTTTTTCCCAATCAACATCACATTTTTCTACTGGAGCAGGTTCTTTTGGCATCTCTTTTAAGGTAAGGTAGCCTTCTTTTATTAACCATTCATTAATACAAATTCCACCATCCATTTTTCTTGCACCGTGATCAGAGACAACTAAAACGGTAGTTTCTGGCCCAGCTATTTTTAAGAGTTCACCTAAACGCTCATCACAGAACTTGTAGTAGTTTTTAATAGAATTTTCGTAGGGGTTGCCTGGTTCATGCTTTAAGTGTGTTGTGTCCATATATTTCCAAAAACCATGATGAATGCGATCTGTTCCCATTTCTACCATCATAAAGAAATCCCATTCTTTAGTTTGTAGACAATGTTTAGCTAGCTTAAAGCGTTTGTCTGTCATTTCAAAGATTTGGTTTAGGATTCGATCTTTGTCATCTGTTCGGAAATTATTACAATCTAAGATATAGCCTTCAGTAACTTCTTCTACTTCAGCCTTAAATTCTTTAGGATAAGTAAAACCGCTTTTAGTGCTAGGTGTTAGAAAACAAGAGACTAAATAACCATTTAATGGTTTAGGTGGATAGGTTTGTGGAACACCTAAAACAATACATTTTTTTCCTTCTTTTGAAAGAATTTCCCAAACTGTAGGTTCTTTAACTTGAGCAGAATTTGGAATAGACATTTTGGCATAAGAATAGTCGGCTCGGTTACGTAGCCCATAAAAACCAAGCCTACCCGGACTTTTTGAGGTTAACATTGACATCCAGGCTGGAACAGTAATAGGTGGATCAGTAGATCGTAATTTACCCCAAACCCCCTTTTCCATTAAAGATCTAAGATTAGGTAAATCATCCTTCCACTTGTCGAAAACTAGCTGTGGGGCTGCACAATCTAGCCCAATCACCATAACTTTTTTCATTAATTTTTGCTCCTAAAACTAGAAAATTAGCTAACTATCGTAATTTCTTAAACAACAATTGACAAGCACATGTGCCAAAAACAAATAAAATAAACATATCCTTACTGGTTGCTCTAGGGGCAAACAATCTTGATCTTTGCCTTGTCTGAAACTAAACAAAAGGTGTACTATATTAAAAAGCCTCACTCCAAAATTAAGAGTATTCTTTAAGTATTTTGGATGGTTAGAATTTATTGATAAGCTATTGTTAACTAACTATATAAATAATTATTTAGCAATAATAGTTTACTAATAAGAATTATTTAAAAAAGTATTACTAATAAGTTTTTATGATAAGGTAAACTAACACATCAAAATAACTATTGTGTTAAGTAAAACAATTAACTCATGCCAAGTTTGATGCTCGTCTCCCTCTCAGGTAAAGAGAGAGGTAAAACATATATATTTGATAAAGAAATTATACTAATAGGTACAGATAGAAGTTGTGATTTACTTCTTCCTATAGAAGAAACTACAGAAGAATATAATTTTGTTGCATCAGAAATCATCTTTAAGCCTACAGGATTCCACTTAATACACCATAACAAAGAAAAATGTACTATTTTTATTAACGATAACCCTATTGATAAAATACTTATTGATAATACAGTAGAATTACAAGATGGTGATTTACTAGGGTTTCAGCTTAGGGATAAAGAATCACGCTATTCTATGCACATAATTGAAGATAAATCTATTTTACCTCAACCTAAACAACCTACCACAAATAACAACAAAGCACATCTTTTTCCAGAAGTTGACGTGGTGGGGCATATTCACCCACAAACAGCAACTAGATTTCTTAAAGGATTAGTTTCTGGCCTTTGGAGCGAAATACCTCAAGCATTTAAGATTTTTTGTGTTGTTCTATCATTACTAAGTGTGATAGGACTTATGTTTCCTTTAGTTTATATATTTCAATCACTTAAAAATCAATCTCAAGTAATTACTACGTTAAACCAGGAGCAAGAAAAAAACCTTCGTACAATTTCAGAGCTAAAAACAAAAAATGAACAACTACTAGAAGCATGGAATAAAGACCGTAAACGCTTTAACCTAGCACAAACCATTAATGAAACATATCAAGGTGGAGTATGTTTGATTCAAGGTGTTTATACTTATATTAATCCTCAAACTGGCAAACAGTTACGTTACTTGGATAGTGCTTTTAACAACCGACCTTTGATAGACGAAACAGGTCAATCAAATGTTAGTTTTGATGGTACAGGAGCAGTTTTCTATGAAGCATTCTCTGGAACAGGTTTTTTAATTGATGAAGGAGAAGTTTTTACTAACCGCCATGTAGTTCATCCTTGGTGGCAAGACGACACAGACCGCTTAATAATTGCCCAAGGTGGTAAACCTGAAATAGTTGAGTTATATGCTTATTTTCCTGGAATTAAACCTAAGTTTGAATTAAAAGTAAAAACGTTTTCTAAGGAAAACGACGTAGCACTTTGCATTTTTAACCAAGGAGATGCAGCAATTACTAAACTTCCTATTAACCCAGCAAGTGAAGCAGCAACTATTGGTCAAGCTATTGTTCTGGTTGGCTATCCAACAGGGGTAGACGGTTTGATTGAACGGCTAGATGATAAAGTAAAAAATGAAATTAATCGTAAAGCATTTTCCCCAGAAGAAAGAATTAATGAAGTTTCTGAGCGAGGTTTAATTCATCCGTTAATTAGCCAAGGCCATATTAATGGCTTAAATGCTGGCAGAATAATCCATGATGCCGCAACAACAGAAGGTGGCTCAGGGAGTCCTATTTTTAATAGTGAAGGTGATGTAATCGGTATCAACTCATCTATCTTAACAACTGATCGTGGCGTGCCAGTACAAGGTTCAAATCTAGGTATTCCAATAAAATTTGCGTTAGAAATAAAACAAGAAAGACTTGCAAAATAAAATTAATTAAATACTCTGTAAACTAAATTTACTGATATTTTAATCTTAAGCCCCAACGGGGCGACTTAACTATTATTTCCTAGGGTATACGCCCTAGGAAATAATAACGAAGTCTCTTCAAGCCCTGAAGGGGCTTTTGGGAATGCCTGATTATTATACCTAGGGTTGAAACCCTAGGCTACCTAT
Organism: Blastocatellia bacterium; assembly: GCA_016713405.1. NCBI lineage: Bacteria > Pseudomonadati > Acidobacteriota > Blastocatellia > Blastocatellia bacterium. Next base: position 96,690 of record JADJPF010000016.1, on the reverse strand, counting down.
CTTTCGCCCCGTTGGGGCTTTAAGAAATAAAAATGTCAAAAAACTTTGTTTACGTTGTATTAAATTAACGCCTTGCCCTAAAGCCCAGCCCTACAGGGCCGGGCTATTATCAGTAGCCCTACAGGGCTAAAGAAATAATTAGCCACAAAGTGGCTTTTGAAAGTAGCCATGCCTTTCAAGGCAAGGCTTTCAAGGACAACAGCATTTGTTAAATACTGCTAAATACCAACAAATTTTTCTATTTATTGCTATTAGCTTTTATGTAATTGCTGGTTTGTTGGTACTTAATAACCGGTTTAATTGGTTTGATGATGCTTATTATATAATGCTTGCCCAAGCTTTAGCAGATGGTCAAGGTTATGTAGATGTTAATTTACCTACTCCACAAATACATAAGCTTTTCCCTCCTATGTTATCAGTTTTTTTAGCTCTGCCTAGTTGGTTTAATTTAGCATTAGATACTAAGCTAATTATTTTTAAGATAATACTAATCATTTTTGGAGCAGCAGGTTTATATGTTTTTACTAAATTAGCTATAAAAGAAGGTTATAACTTAAAAGTAATTACTTATTCAATAATAATTTCTGCTACTTCTATTGCTTTAGTTGGTCATAGCTGCCGAGTAGCATCAGAAACAGCTTACTTGCTATTTTCTATCCTAGCGTTAATCTCCCTAAATATTTATCAAGAGAAAACAAATCTGTCTCGATACCTTTTATTTCTGCTGTTTTACTAGTTATTTGTATACTTACTAGATCAATAGGTGTTTTACTCCTACCAGCAATTGTTGTTAGTTGGATTATCAGACGAGAGTTTACAAAAGTTTTTTTGTTAATTTCTTTAGTAATATTGCTACTTTCACCTTGGTTACTCTTAGCTAAGCGAACTGGTGGAGGTGGGACAAGCCGCTATTTGACTGATATGGTGGTGCAGTATACAAACACAGATAGCGAGACAGAAAAAAGTTTAGCTAAAGCATTAGCTAATAAGGCAAAAGAAAATGCTCAATTAATAGTTAGTAAAGAAATTCCTCGTATTATTTTTTCGCTAGCTGCGAGTTCAACAGTTTTAGAAAATCAAATTCTTAATTTACTTTCCTATCCAATTAGGTTATTTATTAGCCTATTAGTTATCTTAAATATTTTAGCTAGTTTATGGCCTAAACCTAAAATTACTACACTTTATTTATTGTTCTACTTAGGGTTACTTTTAGTTTGGCCTTGGGAGCCAAGCCGGTTTTTGATTCCAATAATTCCTTTTCTTTGTCTAGCATTTTTTAATAGCTTAGAAAAATTACTAAATTTATTAGCAACTAAATTACAGAAAAAGAATGATTTAGCAGCATATGTAATTAACACACTAGTAATTTGCCTAGTTTTTTCTCACTTAATCAGTGATATGCGCTTTATTACTACAGTTTGGCGTACTGGAGACTTTAACCCACAAGCAGCAGAATTTGGGGAAAATACTGTAGCAGCTTATAAATGGGTTAAAGAAAATACTCCTAAAGATAGTTTAATGGGCTGTATACCTGCATTAGAAGCATACGCCTATATTTATTGCCAGCGCAAAGCAATTCCACTTCCTACTAACCCCCAAGTTTGCCAACAACTTAAAGTAAGTTATATTATTTTTATAGATGAGAAATTAGTTAATAATAATCAAGAAGCACAATCGGCTAGGGACTTTCGCCATCTTCTTAAACGTGCAGGAGATGATAGTTTTTTAAGCTTAGTTTATCAAAATGAAACAGTAAAAGTTTTTTCCATTGACCATACCCGCTTAGCAGAAATCTTAAGTTCTCAACCTTAAAAACCAATTGATCTAAGATAGAAAAATAAGCGTTAAGATGCTAAGATAACCAAAACTTAAACACATTCCAAACTTAATAGCAGTTAAAAAAGAGGTGGAAAATGTATTGTCCTAGTTGTGGAACAGAAGAACGCCAAACTAGTCAATTTTGCAGGGCTTGTGGTTCGGATATGAAAACTTTGCGCAACTTACTGCAAAAACCTGATTCCATTACGGTTTCTGCAATTTCTGCGCGTGAAGAAATTGGACGAGCAATTGCGACAAAAATTCAAACCTTAAAATCTGCTAGTGATCTAAAAAAGGTTGCTGAAGAAGTTTTACCAGAGGTAGAAAAATTTCTAGAATCCCCAGTTGAGCGTCGGTTGCGTCGTCTTCGTGCTGGTGTTATTACGGCTGCGGTAGGTTTAGGGGTGACACTTATAATGCTTTTAGGTAAAGTTGTAATTATGCCTTTAGCATTAATTGGTTGGCCCGCAGGTTTGCTAGTTTTTTTAATTGGTGTAGGTATTATTATTAATGGAGTTCTTTTTAGTACTCCTCCTCAGTCTATTCCTGATCGTACTTTAGATAGACATTCCCAATTTGCTTTTGACCAAACCTCTAATAGTAATTTAATTAATAATAGCAATATTGGTGAGCAACCACCTATTAGTTTATTTAATAATAATAGACTACAAGATAACACCAATAATAATTACCTAATGCCTCAACCTTCTGTAACTGAACATACTACTAAACAATTAAGCTTAAATAAAACTATTGAGGAAGGAGTTAAAAGAATTACAGCAGAAATTAGAGAATAATATTTTCACAAATTGGAGGAAATAAAAATGGCACTTAATGTAAAATTCTCATTTATTTGTGAAAAGCAATTTTCAGAGTTACAAGGAACAAGTAATGAAGTCCGTTTTTGTCAACTACTCGGCTTTGAAAAGCCGAGCTTGCAGTTCCAGAGAGGCAACAATTGTAGGATCAGCATGGACTGCGATAGGCATATTGACAGATGCCCAGAGAATTTTGCCACGATCAGCAATGTTTTTAGCGGCGTTATGATCAGCGTTATCGCTATGACCACATTTGGCACAACAAAATATAGATTGATTAGGACGATTACGTTTAGCAACAAAATGGCAAACGTTACACTCTCTGCTACTATTACGAGCATCTACGAAGATAACAACTACTCCAGCAATTCTAGCTTTATAAAGAATAAAAGATTGAAGTTGAGCGAAAGCCCATCCACTTATCCTAGCTCGGTCTTTGGCGCGAACCGTTGTCCTACTGCGTATATGCTTTAGTTCTTCTAATGCTATAGCAGAATTTGTGTCTTTAGCGCGTTTTACCAATGCTTTTGATATTATGTGGTTGATTTGGCGACGAAATTCTTTTTCCTTATGAGCTATCTTTTTTAGTTTACGTTTCGCATTTTTTGAACGACACTTTTGCAAATCTCTACGAAGTTTAAGATATTTAAGCCTAATTCTTTCAATGATTTCACCACTAGCTTCATAGCCAAGGCTATCTACTAGGAGTTTTACAATACCAAGGTCTACTCCTATAAATTCTTTAGGGGAAGTTTTAGGAAGTTCTTTAATATCCAAAGTAACAAATAGATAGAAAGTATTACTAACTAATACTAAATCAACTTGTCCTTTTCTATATTGGAATTGCTGTCTTTGATAGTCACCAAAAATCATTTGTATTTTTTGGCGACCATTAACAGTCCAAAGACTAAGTTTTTCATCTGCAAGAAAAGACATAATGCAGTCATCATAGACAATAGCTCCATCTAGGCGGAACTTGGGAAGTATGTTTTTATCTCTAGAGTAAGCTTCACAGACCTTAGCAATAGCTCTAACTGTCATTTGTGCTGATAGATTAAAGTCTTTTTTTACAGTATTATAAACAAGTTTTTGCAACTTAAATTTACTTGATATTTTCTTCTCATATGCAACTTCAGCTATGTAATTACACGCAGCATTGTATTGAAACATTGTTTGTCTCAACATTTCTTTTTGTTCTTTTGTTGGCTCTAGCTTGATTTTCAATACTGTTTTCATAGTTGTTTACACTATAACAACTTACGGTAAAATACGGAAGAAATATTTTTATAAGACGGCAATTCCTCCCTGCTGTGAACGACAGGGCATCCTTGCTCGTTTTCTTGGTGAGAAGTGCCAGTTCCAAGTTACAAATCTTGACCCTCTCAATGATGAGCAACGCCTAGCTTTATTTGAGGATGCTGTAAATAACAAGAAAAAAATTTGTATATCAACAACACTTTCTACTGAAAATGCTGTTCCATGTTCTAAAAGCAGGCTTGCACCCATACCACCTCCAAGGCCAACTGCTGGGCTACCTGCTATGCCACCACCTAGCTAGCACTTGAGCGCGAACGTATAGAAAAATTAAAAGCTGAACAAGCTAAAAATCAAGAATCCAAGCAAGGATGGCTAGCAAAATTAAAATTTTGGTAATTTATTTGTTACTGGAGAAATTTGGAGGACGTTTTTCTAAAAATGCCTGCATTCCTTCTTTTTGATCTATGTGAGAAAACCTTAAGGCAAAAGCATACCTTTCTAAAATTTCTGCCCTATCATTACTTAAATATATTCCTTTTTGACTAACATTTAGAGCAAGTTCTATAGCACTTAAACTTAATTTTGAAATTTTACTTACTTGTTGATTAAATTCCTCTAAAGAACATATTTTATTTATAAGCCTTAAGTGATAAGCAGTTTGCGAAGTAATTAAATTACTACTAAACAGTATTTCTAAACTATTAGCATAACCAATTTTTTTTACCAAAATGGAAAAATTATTTGGCATTTCTTTAGCTAGCAAATTTGTTGCATCTGCAAAATCAAAAAGGCTTTCTTCGCTAGAATAGATTAATGGTATAGCAATTATTTCTAGTATTTCTGAAAAAGAAAATTTTCCTGTAAGGTAGGCGATTAATAAGTCTTTATCCTCTAAGTTGTTAGCTAGTTGTCCTGATTGGTTTAAGACTATTAGTTTGCTCATAAATAGTTAACTAAAATAAGGTTTTAGTCTTTGGTAAGTATTGACTAGCATTTCTGGCAGGTTTTTAGTCTCTCCAATAACAGTAGTAAAATTTGCATCTCCAAACCAGCGCGGCAAAATGTGCATATGTAGATGTTGAGCTACTCCAGCCCCAGCAGCCTCTCCTAAATTCATCCCTAAATTAAATCCATGTGGATGATACTCTTTTTCTATTGCTATTTGGCACATTTTAGTTAAGTCCATTATTTCATCACTAATATTTTTTTCTAAATCTGCTAGTAACTTAGTATGAACAAAAGGAATAATTAATAAATGCCCACTATTATAAGGATAAATATTAAGCACTATATAGGCATATTTACCACGATAAAGAATAAAATTTTCTTCATCGTTATTTTCATTTGCCAGGCGACAAAAAACACATCCAGATTCTTTTTTGTAGCGGTAATATATTGGTAGCGCCAAGGATTCCATAATCTATCCATAAATTATGTTTATAAATAAACCTTTATTTATTTGTTTTTATTTGCTTTTTTAAGACTCTGCTGGTTTGAAATCGTACTACTTTACGTGCAGGAACTGTTATCATTTGTCCTGTATTGGGGTTTCGTCCTTTACGTGGCCTAGCCTGGCAAACAGAAAAACCGCCGAAGCCTTGCAAATTAACCTTTTTATTTTCATCTAATGTATTTGTAATTGTTTCAAATATTTCAGTTATTAATTGATTAATTTGTAAGTTATTTAGCTGGGTATCTTTTTTGATTGCTTGGATAAGTTGTTTTTTATTCATAAAGGGAAAAGGGCGCAAAACGCGCCCTAAATTATAATTTACCCAAGTTTAAGACTTGCTACTTGTTCTAGTCGTTTGTTAACTATATCCCAATTAACATTTTCCAAAAAAGCTTTCATATAATCAGCAACTACTGGGCCAAATTGCTTTTGATATGCATGCTCATACATATCCATAGCAAGCAATGGTCGCCCCATAGCATAATTTACTGAATGATCATCTTGGCAAATGTTATGTAGTGATCCATCTACTAAAGAGTAAGTTAAAACTACCCAACCTGAACCACCTGCTAAACCTGCACCTGTACCGCGATATTCAGCTTCCCATGCTTCTAAACTTCCCCAATTAGCTTTAATTAAATCTACTACTTTGCCTGATGGCTTACCATCTCCACCTAGATTATCAAAATAATGCTCATGTAAAATTACTGAATTCATCATTATTATTTGTCGTCTCTTTAGACCAGCACGTACAAACGGAGGAGTATCTTTATTAAGAGTAGCTAATTGTTGTTCTAGTTTATTTACTGCACCTACAGTACCAGTATAATTTTTAGCATGATGGTTAGTCATCATTACTTCATCTAAACCTTTTAATTTTGAAGGGGGATAAGGAAGATCTTTTACTTTACGAGTGCCAGCATATGCTGGTGGCAAAGCATCTTGAATTGTATTCCAACCGCTTACCTCTGGAACACTTTCTGCTACTGCGGCTCCAACAGTTCCTAGGGTGATTGCTTTCATTGCATCTCTTCTAGTTATCATTTATTTTCCTCCAGATAAATTTGTTATTTGATAGATAAGAATTTGGTTATTTGATTAAAACTATTAGCCCGTCTTAACTTAAATTAAAACCGAGCCTACTAGAAATAAAAGAGCCTAGAAGTTATTTTCCAGGCTCTTAAGCCAAAACTACAAATAGCTATTAATTTTCCTTATTGCTCTTGTCCATCATCAGAGCTAGCTGCTAAAGAAGAGAATTGAGCAATTTCACCTAAAGATGCAACAGACTCTTGATTTTGGTAAGTGTTAACATCTTCTGGGTCTAATTCCTTACCAACAGAGCGTGCAGAAAGCCCAATTTTCTTTTGTGCTTCATCTAATTTTAATATCTTAAATGATAACTCTTGACCAACCTGAAAAGCTGAGTCAGCTTTTTCAACTCTTTGATCAGAAAGCTCTGAAATATGGCAAAGACCTTCAATACCTCCTGCCAACTCAACAAAAGCACCAAAATTAGCAAAACGTACGACTTTACCTTTTACTACATCCCCAACTTTATGAGTTTGGAAGAATTTATCCCAAGCATTTGGTTCTAAATCTTTTATTGATAAGCTAATACGAGATTTATCTGGCTCTAATGCTGTAATAATAGCTTCTACTTGTTGGCCTTTCTTTAGAACTTCTGAAGGATGTTTAATTCTCTTAGTCCAAGAAATATCTGAAACATGTACAAGACCATCAATGCCATCTTCAATTTCAACAAAAGCCCCAAAGTCTGTAAGATTTCTTACTTTTCCATGTACTTTTGAGCCAACTTGATAACGTTCTGCAATTGAATCCCAAGGATTAGATAAGACTTGCTTTAAGCCTAGGCTAATACGTTTTTCTTTAGTATCAATATTTAGCACAACTGCATCAATTAATTGTCCAATAGAGACTATTTTTGCTGGGTGTTTAGTGCGTTTTGACCAAGTCATTTCAGAAATGTGTACTAAACCTTCTACACCTTCTTCTAACTCAACAAACGCACCATAATCAATAATAGAAACAACCTTACCTCTAACACGAAGCCCGATTGGATAACGTTCCTCAACTGTGTCCCAAGGATCTGGGAAAAGTTGTTTATAGCCTAAGCTAACTCGACCTTTTTCACGGTCATATTTTAATACTTTTACTTGCAAAGCATCGTCTACCTTAAACATATCATTGGGGTTTTGTACTCTTCCCCAACATATATCTGTAACGTGAAGCAAGCCATCAATACCACCTAAATCAATAAAAACACCGTAATCAGTAATATTTTTGACTTTTCCTTCTAAAATTACGCCTTCATCTATCATTTCTAAAGTAGAGTTTTTACGCTGAGAAACTTCTTCCTCTAAAACTACTTTATGAGAAAGCACAATATTAGAACGACGACGATTTACTTTTAATACTTTGACAGGGATTTCTCTTCCCTTCCAAGCATCTAGGTTGCGTACAGGCTTAATGTCTACTTGACTACCAGGTAAAAAACCAGTAATACCACCTAAGTCTATCTTTAGACCGCCTTTAATACGTTCTAGTACCCGACCCTTTAAGTTTTCCTTTGTATTATAAGCTTTTTTCAATTAATTCCCAACATTGCAAGTGAACGGCTTCTGCGCGAGAAAGCTCAACATAGCCTTCACTATTTTCTAGTTGCTTAATCATTACTGCAACTTCATCATTGGGTTGTACCAAAACTTTTCCATCGGTTGAGTCCATAAACTCTTCTATTGGTACAATTCCTTCTGACTTAAATCCAATATCAATAATTACACCTCGATCAGAAACTTTGATTACACGACCATTAACTATTTCTCCTGGAGTTAAAGTCGATTGTGCTTCAAAGTTTTCTAGCAACGCACCAAAGTCTTCGACGGAATTTTGTGGGGTTTTGCCAGCAACATCTTGGCTATAGTCTTTTTCTGCCATTTCAGTACCAGCTTGGTTTAGGTTGTTAGTCATTTAAAGTTAAGGCCTCCTAGCAAGTTAAAGCTTTTTTCTTGCCAAATACAACTAATAAAATAGTAAATCTGTTTAATAAAAATGAAGTAAGATTGTTATACTGGCTTTAAATTAAAGTATTGAAAATATAAAAAATTCGTTACATTCTACCAACTAACCCTACTTGCTACCAAACTAAGATCGCTTAAAACTTGCAAAGTAAGGTCTTAACCCTCTTTTTTAGGGTTCGTTAGAACTAATAATATTTAACCACACTAACAAAAATGAGGAGTAGCATTTGGTAGCGATACTAGGGGAAGTTATTTTGGCTAGACAAATTTACGTAACCAAATACTTCTTTCACTGTTGAATTTTTGTCAGGAAATTTACACTCTTAGGTAATGCTTGTCAAGATTTTATTAACCGCTAGTCTTTATTAAACAAGATCATAGCCTTAATTAAAATTTTTTTTGTTTCTTAAAGCTTAAGAGACTTGACAGCCCTTTGCCTGATAAGTAGACTATCGCTTTCTATAAATTCTATAAAAATCAATGGCGGGGTAGCTCAGATGGTTAGAGCGTGGGATTCATAACCCCAAGGTCGGCAGTTCGATCCTGCCCTCCGCTATATTAAATCTTTGGGTGCTGTTGCTAGCACCCAAAATTATTTAGGCCAAAATCTATTATGCAACTTTCAGATATTCAAATAGCTGCTAACAAAATCAACCCATTTATTCATCAAACACCATTACTCTCTAGTAAAACCCTTTCAAAACTTGTTGGTGGCGAAGTGCGACTAAAGGCAGAAAACTTACAACGTGCTGGAGCATTTAAGATTCGAGGAGCATTAAATAAAATTCTCTCCCTCACAGACCAAGAACGTAGCAAAGGTGTAGTAGCTTTTTCTTCTGGTAATCACGCTCAGGGAGTTGCTTTAGCTGCTAAATTGCTTAATCTACAAGCTACTATTGTAATGCCTGAAGATGCTATGGAGTTAAAAGTAATAGCTACAAAAGCTTATGGGGCCGAAGTAGTACAATCAGGGGTAAATGCTGTAACTCGTAGTAAAGTTGCAGCCGAAATTGTAGAAAAAACAGGCTCAATAATGGTTCCGCCATTTGATGACCCCTTTATTGTTGCAGGTCAAGGAACTATTGCACTAGAAATTTTTAGAGATTGGTCAGAAGTAGAAACTATTGTTGTACCCTTAGGCGGTGGTGGTTTGAGTTCTGGAATCACACTAGCAGCAACAAGTATTAATCCTAAAATTCGTGTTTATGCTGTTGAACCTGCTGCTGGCAATGATGGTCAAGAGTCTCTAAGAACTGGAAAAATTGTTAGCATTGCCCCTCCAAAAACAATTGCTGATGGAGCGCGAACTACTGCTATTGGGCAAATACCTTTCTCAATACTGCGTGAGCGTATTACTGACATTGTTACGGTAGAAGACATTAGCTTACTTTCAGCTATAAAACTATTAGCTCTTTACTCTAAGCTAGTAGTTGAACCTACAGGAGCTTTAGCTGTGGCTGCTTTGCTAGAAGGAAAAATCCCTCAGCCTTCAAAAACCGTTGCGGTTTTAAGTGGTGGCAATATAGCCCCAGAAATTCTAGCTCAAGCATTAACTAGCTAGTCTAGCTAGTTTTATTAGTCTTCATACTCATTTGCATCAATACCTAATTCTAATAATTCCTCTTTAGCAAAACGTACTGCGTTAGCAACATTATTTAATTCTACAACTTTCTTAAAATCTTCTATAGCCTTTTCACGCGCTCCTTTTGCTTTATAAATTAATGCCCGATTAAAAAAGGCTTCTGAATAAGTTGGATTAAGTTTAATTGCTTCGCTAAAATCACTTATTGCTTGGTCAAGATTTCCTTTTTTACGGTAAGCATAAGCACGGTTATTATAAGCATCAACATAGCTAGGATTAATACTTATTATTTGACTATATTCGGCAATTGCATCATCTATTTTACTTGTTTGATAATAGGCTATAGCTAAGTTAAATCGAGCTTCTAGGTAATTTGGGTCAAGTTTAATTGCCTCTTTATAATCAGCAAAGCCTTTTTCCCTATCTTCTTCACTTAAAAAAGTAACTGCCTTTGCCATATAAACATTACCACGTTCTAAAAGAGCTTGTGTATAGTCTTTTTTCTTTTTTAATGCTTCTGTATAGTCCTGAATCGCAAGATCATAGTCTTGTCTATCAAAAAATCCTGCTCCACGCATTAAGTATTCTTCCGCGCTTCTTAATTTAGGTTGTTTTTTTGGTTTTGGGGGTTTAAGTGGTTTTAAGAGTGTTCCTGTTTCTGAAGGATCATTAACCCCATTAGGGTTAGATACTTGCGCTTTTGTTAGTGAAACACTTGCTAATAGAAAAATTATGGTAATTAAAAAATAATTAAAACGTCTAGCCATAATTAAAACCTCATAAAATAATTTATTTTTTGGATTTTATATACTTTTACTTTTAAAAGCTGTATTTTAGCTTAAATTTGCTAATAGAACCACTTTTGATTAAACTATTGTTTTGCGGTTGCTGCTTAAAATAAGGGGAAGTTTTTCTTTATGCTTAAGAATTTGTTTTGTGGGTTCTTTATTGCTACATTACTAGTATTTTTTACTAACTGCGAAAGCCAGAACACTCCTCAGCCAAAATTAACAGTTCTTTCTGACCCTTCTAGCCCAATTGCTAGCCCGGAAACTGAAGAAAATACTCATAACTCCTCAACTAATGAAGCTAATGAAGCTAATGAAACTAAATTTTCCCCTCAAGACACTATACTAGCTTTTTGCACGGCAGATTTTAAGGGTGTAAGAACTAGTCCAGAAACGTATCAGCAAATTATCCCTTATATTCTTTGGGAAGAAGAATTAACTGGTGATGCTACTATTGTCTCAGATTTTAGAATAGTCAATTCTGCTATAGTAGAAGATAGAGCTAATATTGCTATCACCTACAATAATATTGGACAAATAAAGAAAGATGAAAAAGGAAAACTGAAAATAGAAAAAATTGGCCTAACTACAGAAACGTTAAATTATAAATTAGTTAAAGATAAAGGGCAGTGGAAAATAGAAGCTCCTCAACCACCTCCACATATATCTTTAGAGGTAGCTAAAAAAATAGTAAATAAAAATAACTAATCACTAACATGCAGTACATAGCTAAGGTATTATTGCAATTTCAGCAAATAACAACTAAAACTGATTGACAGTTATAAGCTTGATTTCTAAAATCCTTGTACTTATGAGTAAACAACTTTTAACACCTACACAAATAAATGAAATTGCCAGCAATTATTTTGGCTGCTGTATGTCTATTTGTATTAAATCTTGCCTACCATTTAGGCGGCATCGGTGTAGGATGTAAGTAACAAGTTTTTGCACCAACCAAAAAGCCGCTCAAAAATGGGCGGCTTTTAGTTTTTAGGTAATAAGTTTTGGAAATGAACTTTTTTAAGTGTAATTAATTAAACTTAGTTAGTTATGGAGAAAAAAATGCAAACTAAGCTAGCTCAAATTGTCAAATCTATCCGTTTAAGCCAAAGCCTTTGGCAAGAAAAAATCCATCAATCCTGGAATTTAGGTCAAAATAATGGTCAAGGTTTCGCAATTGGTGATCCAGACGACTCATCAAAAGAAGCCTTAGCTAAAGAAGGTTTTGATTTTGTTATAGAAATTAATGGTATTGCTATAGGGACTGATTGGCTCAACACAATTGTAGCTGTAAAAAAATGCTATGGCCCTTGGGCAGTTGATATAACTGATAACTTACTAAAAAGTAATTACTCTATGCCAAGAAAATTTTCTGTACTTAATAGATTAATATAAGGAGATTCCCTTAGATGTGGGATGAATTTGCCATTTTTGTATTTGTAGGTTTTCTAGCTCAATTAATTGACAGCACTTTAGGAATGGGATATGGCGTTACATCAACTTCCTTTTTACTTGGCATTGGCACTCCTCCAGCAATAGCAAGTGCTAATGTCCACTGTGCAGAAATATTTACAACTGGCTTTTCTGGTTTGTCACACTTAAAATTTGGCAACATTGACAGAGAAATTTTTAAGAAACTCTTGCTGCCTGGTGTGTTAGGCGGTATTTTGGGTGCTTATGTTCTTACCTCTATTCCAACAAAACTAATACAACCCTTTGTTGCTTGTTATCTATTAGTTATGGGTATTAGGATAATTTATAAAACCTTTCAAAAAACAAATCCAAAACCCGTTAAAGCTAACTTAAGTTTACTAGGACTAATAGGAGGTTTTTAGACTCTATAGGCGGGGGTGGTTGGGGCCCGGTTGTTACATCTTCGCTTGTTTCAAAAGGAAATGAACCTAGATTTAGCATTGGTTCTGCAAATGCTGTTGAGTTTTTTGTTACTTTAGCCCAATCTGCAACATTCTTTGTTTTAATTGGTTTAGGTAGCTTAAAAATTGCTGTCTGTTTAGTTTTTGGAGGACTAATAGCAGCACCATTGTCAGGCTATATCTGTCAAAAGTTACCTTCTAAGCTTATGATGAGATTAGTAGGTTTAATGTTAACGGTTTTAAGTATTGGTAATGCCTCAAAAGTTATTTATCTGCTAAATACAAGTAAGTAACATTACTGCGACTAAAAGAAGAAAGCAAAAAGCTTTCCTCTTTTAGCAAATACCAATCTAAATTATGGAAGTTTTAATACTTGTACATATTTACCTTCTTCAAAGGTAAACTTAAAAATTCCCTTAAACTTAGTAACTTCAGAAACTCCCCCACCGCTTGCAATAGTAGGCATACGATACTTAGTATCAAACTCCGAGTAATCAACAGTAGCATTAATGCTTTGTAGTTTATCTAGTATTTTATCAAATGCTTTTAGGTTATATAGCCCATCTATTTGAACAGTTAAAACTGCTCCGCTTTGAGGATTAAGATAAACTACGCCTGATGCTAAGGTTACAGTAGTAACACCAGATTTTGGCCCAAAAGCGAAAAGCTACTTCCCCTTTATGTTTTTCTGAAATTTGAGAAGCGGGAATTTCTTCAAACTGCATATTTGCAACTTTTTCTGGCAATAATGGGAAAAAGAGCAAGTCTAGAAAGGCACCTGAGGCTAGACCAGTTCTTGCTTTAGGATCAACATTATTTTTTGGTTTACCTTTATCATCAGTATCTGCAACAACACGGCTATTAACAGGATATTGCCCGGTTTCATCTGGAGCAGTGCTTGGTTCAACCATTACGGTGGTAAGGCGTAATTTATCTAATTTTCCTTCTCTACCATCTTTTTCTTTTTTGTAAAGCTCTACTTTAACACTTTGTCTATAGCTGCAATGATCTCGAAGAGTTAAAGAAATATCTTGATTTCTTGCAGCTTTACAAATTAAGTCTGGAGCATTACAACCACCTTCTGCTGCTACAGAAACAGCAGATAAGTTAGTAAGCAAAAATGCACAAACTAGGGCAAAAATTGACCACCAAGTTGCTTTTTTCTTCATGAAAAACACTCCTAAAAATAAATAATTATGGCTAAAAAATATTATTGAATTAAATTGTTGGTTGCTTATAAAGTATGAGTATTGCTTTGAGCTTAAAATTATAAGACTATTCTTTCTTAAAGCAATACTCATATGTGCAAACTTGTAAAGTTGGACGTAAACAAATTATAAAATGTTGCTAATCATCTTTTGTGTAAGGAAATACAAATGAAAAATAAGCTCTATTCTTTAGAACTTAGAATTGATCAACTCCTATCAGAATTAGAAAACTATTTTCGTATGCAGGGTCATCAGGTTCAAATTGTCCCTGTTGCTGGTGGACAGGTTTTGCAAGCACTAAAAGAAAGCACACTTAGTGCTATTACTGGTCAATCATCAGCACTTACAATTAAAGTCTTACCTCATCCACAAGGAACAATGGTTGAAATAGGCTCATCTAAATGGATTGACAAGGCTGCGGCTGGAGTAATTGGTTATGTCCTACTGCCTCCACTAATACTATTCCCTATCATTGGTATGTATAACCAATATAGGCTTAGTGAAGAAGCCTGGCGAATTATTGATTCTTTTGCTGCTCGTACACAAGCGGCTAATAATCCTAATAATCCTAATTATGCACCTCCTTATAACCCTGGAGGGTGGGCAGCTAATCCACCTAATACACAACCAAACTGGGGCAGTGGAAATATCAGTCAAAATTGTACTAACTGTGGTTGTTGGTTAAGTCCTGGTGCTACTTTTTGTTCTGGCTGTGGAGTCCAAGTAAATAGACCTTCTACACCTATTTGTAAAAAATGTGGAACTAATAATTTAGCTGGAGCAAGATTTTGCTCTAGTTGTGGAGAAAGATTTGTTTAATTTATTTTGTCTTAATAAAAGCTTTTTGCTAACCAACCAACAAGTCTTAACAGTTGATAAGTTTCTCTGTTATAGTGCAACAAGTGTCTTTTAGGAGAAGTCATGAAAGAAGATAAACTATATATTGGTATTGTTTTAGAAGGAGCGCAGATTAAAACCGCGCTTGTTGATAGCTCTGGTCAGATTTTGTTAGAACAAACCAATAGAGTTGCCCAGCGTAAAACAACAGAACTAACTCAACAATTAATTGAACTAATTACAAGCTTTAAGCAAAAAGTTCCTCAATATGGGCAGTTGGTAGCAGTTGGCGTTGGGATACCTGGACTTATCAATCTTAAAACTAATAAAATTGAAGTTTTGCCTAATTTGCCACAAATATCAACTAATACGCTTTATGATGATATTGTTCAAGCTACAGGTGTAGAAGTAATTTTTGATAATGATGCTAATTTAGGGGCTTATGGCGAATGGCAATGCGGAGCAGCCCAGGGTTATCAAAATATTATTTATGTTACTGTTGGAACTGGAATTGGGTCAGGAATTATTCTTAATGGTCAAATGTGGCGTGGAACAACAGGTTTTGCTGGTGAATTAGGTCATACAACTATTAATGTAGATGGGATAGAATGCGCTTGTGGCAATGTTGGCTGTTTAGAAACCGTTGCCTCTGGGCCAAACATTGTCCGACGAATGCAACAACGTCTTTATAGAGATCGCACTTCTTCTTTAACTCGTCTTTTTATCCCTCGAGATCGAGAAATGACCCACGAAGATATTGTTCAAGCCGCTATTTCTGGAGATGAACTTTCTCAAGTGGTATTTGAACGTACTGGTCATTATTTAGGCATTGCTGTAGCAAGCTTAATTAATTTATTTAATCCTGAAGTAGTAGTTTTTGGTGGTAGCGTTATGGCTGTAGGAAATATTTTGCTCAAACCAATTATTGCAGAAACTAAGCAACGAGCCTTTAGACCTTCTTTTGACCATTGCCAAATAGTAGCCGCAAAACTAGGTACATCATCAGGTGTAATTGGTGCTGCAATCCTAGCACGAGACACTTTTAAGAAAACATAAACTTTTCGCTGATATTAATTTTTCAAGGAGCATTAAGAGGTACTAAATTTTCGTCATGCTAAGTAATATTCGTAACTTTTCTATTATCGCCCATATTGATCATGGTAAATCTACTTTAGCTGATCGCTTATTAGAACACACTGGCGCGTTGTCACAACGTGAAATGTCAGAACAAGTGTTAGATGCAATGGATTTAGAACGTGAGCGCGGCATCACAATAAAAGCCCATGCAGTTAGATTAAACTATCAAGCCAAAAACGGGGAAAATTATATTCTTAATTTAATTGATACCCCAGGACATGTGGATTTTTCCTATGAAGTTTCCCGCTCTCTTTCTGCTTGTGAAGGAGCATTACTTGTTGTAGATGCCTCACAAGGAGTAGAAGCACAAACCCTAGCTAATGCTTATTTAGCTATTAATAACAATTTAGAGCTAATACCTGTAATCAATAAAGTAGACCTTCCATCGGCTGAACCCGACAAGGTAAAAGAACAAATTGAACATGTAGTTGGACTAGATGCTAGTGATGCAATACTTGCTAGTGCTAAAACTGGTCTTGGAACAGAAGATATTTTAGAAGGTATTGTTAATCGTATCCCCGCGCCAAAAGGCGATCCAACAGCACCACTTAAAGCTTTAATTTTTGATTCCTGGTTTGATAACTATCGCGGAGTAATTGTTATGATGCGTATTATTGATGGCGAACTTCGCCCTGGTATGAAAATACGTTTTATGGCAACTAACCGAGAATATCTAGTTGATGCCTTAGGTGTACTTACTCCTAAAATGAAGGAAATCAAAGCTTTAGGTGCTGGTGAAGTAGGGTTTTTAATTTCTAATATTAAAAATGTTTTTGATGTGCAAATTGGTGACACTGTAACTAATAGTGCTAATCCAACTACAGAAGCTTTTCCAGGCTTTCAAGAAATTAAACCAATGGTGTTTTCTGGTCTTTATCCTGTAGAAAGCGATAAATATGAGGAATTGCGAGATGCACTAGAAAAACTACGCTTAAATGATTCTTCATTTTTCTATGAGCCTGAAACCTCGCTAGCTCTAGGATTTGGCTTTCGCTGTGGCTTCTTAGGCTTACTTCATATGGAAGTAGTACAAGAACGATTGGAAAGGGAATTTTCCTTAGAGCTAATCACTACTGCTCCATCTGTACGCTATCGTATTACTACAACAGCAGGCGAAGTTTTAGAAATTGATAGCCCTTCTAAACTTCCAGATCCAGCTAGAATTGATAAAATGGAAGAGCCTATCATTACTGCTACCATTATGACTAATGATGATTTCCTTGGGCCAATTCTAAAACTACTTGAGGAAAAACGCGGAGTACAAAAGGGATTTGAATATATTACTTCTACTAGAGTAATGCTCACCTATGATGTACCATTAAATGAAATAGTGTTAGATTTTTATGATCGTCTAAAGTCAGTCTCTCGTGGTTATGCTTCTTTAGATTATCATTTAGCTGGTTATCAAGAATCTAAACTAGTTAAATTAGATATTTTAGTTTCTGGCGATCCAGTAGATGCACTTTCATTAATCATTCATAGTGAAGGGGCTACACATCGAGGACGAGCATTAGTTTCTAAAATGAAAGAACTTATTCCCCGACAGCTTTTTGAAGTCCCAATTCAAGCTGCAATTGGCAACAAAATTATTGCTCGTGAAACAGAAAAGCTATGGGTAAAAATGTCTTAGCAAAATGTTATGGTGGTGATATTACCCGTAAAAGAAAACTATTAGAAAAGCAAAAAGAAGGTAAAAAGCGAATGAAGAAGATCGGACGTGTAGAGATTCCTCAAGAAGCCTTCTTAGCAGTGCTTCGAGTAGATGAAACTTAAAATATAAATGAAAGTAGCCTTATGTCATCAACAGAATTATTTAACACCAAAGAAATACCTGTCTTCCCATTATCTGTAGTGTTACTGCCAGGTGCATTACTACCACTACATATCTTTGAAGAACGCTATAAGGAAATGATCAAAGATTGTTTAGAAAGTGATAAAGTTTTTGGTCTAACCTACTCAGCAGAAAATGAAACAGGGCCGCCTGCCATTGGTGCTATTGGTTCATTGGCTCAAATTATGGCTGTAGTTCCCTTGGATGGCGGACGAATGAATATTTTAACTGTTGGAACTACTCGCTATAAAACATTAAAATATGTTGGAAATAAGGCTTACTTAAAAGCAGAAGTAGAGCTTATTTCTGACCAAACAGATGACTATGACAATAACGCTTTGATGCTAGAAGTTAGAAAACTTTATGACCGTGCAGCAGAAGCATTAAAAGCACTAAATGATGAACAAACTTTGCCAAAAGAACTTCCCGAAACACCAGAAGATTTTTCTTTTGCCATAGGAGCAGTGTTACAACTATCTACAGAAAAAAAACAAATGCTTTTAGAACTGCGTTCTAGCGGGCTAAGGCTTAATAAACTGCGTAAGTATTTATCATCAATAATTGATGATTATGAAACACGCGCTCAAATCCATAGCCGCGCTAAACGCAATGGTCATGGCTCGTCAGAAGCATTAAAAACCTTAAAAAATGAATTTAAGGATTAAAAAGCTATACCCCAGCTAAATCCCAACGTTTTATAGTGTCTTTAACTAAGTCTGCTATAGCTTGGGTAACTCGCTCAAAGTAAATTTTTGCTTTTTTCTCATCAAAATCAGGATAGCCTTGACCCGGTTGATAAAGTCCAATAGACGATGGAAACGGGGTCGCGCTCCAGGTTCCTGGACGAGGATAAGCAATTGCCATATCTTTAGAATATTTTTCTGGATGTACTAATTTAGGATCTATAGCTTGAATAAAAGCTGTTTCATTATTTCCAGCATGTCCGCCATCTTGACCAAACACGTCTTTAGTAATTTCACTAGTAAAAGACCACCAGTTAATTACAAGTGTTCGACTGCCACGATTACTGTTAGCTACTTCGCCTGCAACCGCTTGTAGTGCAGCAGTTTGCCCACCTCCATGACCATTCATAATAATAATATTCTTAAAACCATTTTGTACTAAACCCTGTAAGATTTCCTTAACAAATGCTCGGTAAACTGTGTCTGAAATTTCAAAAGCACCTGGATAATTTGACATACTTCCGGTCATCCCATAGGGCAAAGTAGGTGCAATTAGTGCATTAATTTCTGGAGCAATTTTTTGTGCAATAGCTTCAGGTGCAATATTATCTGCCCCATTAGCAGTAACTCCATGAGGCTCTAATGTGCCTACAGGCAAAATTACAGTATTAATTTTTGCTGGTACAACCTCCTTAAATTCTAGCCAATTAATTTTATTCATTTCCCTTGTAGAAACTAGGTCTTTAGTTTGGCTAAAAGTAGGGTTAACAAAAATCAAACAAAAGAATAAAAAGCCTAAGATAAACTTAAACATTTATTTTTCCTTATTTTTAGGAAAGGATGAAAAATCTCTCTCCTAAATAGATTTAGATTTATTTTTGATTAGAGAGTAAAGCGAAAACCTAATTGTAATTGCCTAGGAGCAAAAGAAAAAGTAGTTCGCTCTTTTGGTAAGATAAATTGAACGTAAACACAGCTTTGTAAAAGGTTTCTTGATATTAGATTAACAACAATATTTATATTCTGACTTAAAAACAACTTGATTCCACAAAAGTATTGATAACTAACTGTTACTAAAGTTTGACGAACAGGGACATAATTAAACCCTACATTAATTTGCTGAATGTAACTATTACATAAGTCTTTTTTAAAATCTTCACTCTTCCTTAGCAGAAAACAGCACAGTAAATAATTTTTCAGCTTCTTGAGTGTTAACTTTAATTACATTAGGGCCGTCTAGGGGTTGCAGCAAAAGGATCCGACCTTGGCTATTAAATCCTACGCGGACAGTAACACCATAGTCTAGTAAAATTTCGTAAGTCGTAAAACCTGGTCCACAATTTCTTTTTTCTGGTAAAGTAAAATTTAAGCTATAGTTATCAATAATCCATTCTAGCAACACGGCTAAATATTTTTGGTTAGTTCCAGCGGGCCAAAAATTATTATGGTTTTTTATTTGGGTTGTATCAAAGTTTTCTAAAATGTGTCGTGCTGCAAATTGCAATTCATCATATTTAGTCCAATATAGCGAAGGCATAATTTACCCTAAATAATTTATAAAATTAAAAATATAAAATGCCTCTATATTCTAAGCTTAGCAACTAGTTGTTGCAACAATCGATAATATGAATGATTATTCATTCGACAAAAATTATTATCAAATAAATAAGAGGCCATAAATATAATGAGGATAAATAGCTCTTCTAATCTTTCAAATGTAAAAATAAATGATGTTGAAAACCATCAAACAAAGTCTACAAACAACAATTTTTCTAGTTCAGAATCCATTTCCACTACAACAACCCAAGTAGTTGGCAAAGACCCACGTGCATCTATGCGAAGTGCTGAAAATGGAATTGGAGCAAGAATTGTGGCATCTCAACTTCAAAATGGCCCAGAAGTTTCTTTAGAAAATATAAAAAATAATTTGTCATCCTATTTACGTTCTGGCAAAGAAGTTAGCCTTGAACCAAAAGAAAAGACTGTATCTCAAATATTTGGAAATGATGCTTTCCAAGATAATTTTACTGGTGATGGAAAATCAAAAGCTTCCACAACTAATGCTAAAGCTGCAAATGCTTCAAGTTCCAATCAAGCTACTGCTTCAGCAACCGATAGCGCACCAATGTCACTAGGAGCATTACTAGCAATGGTTGGCTCAATAATGGTTAAAGCTATAGAAAAAACTATGAAAAATCTGGAAGATGCTGCTAAACAACTTGATGCTGCTGTAGGCGGTGGCGCAAGTGGTTCTAGCCCAGCAACAGAGCCTACAAACCCTGCTGGCAATACTGGCAATACTGGCAATACTGGCAATACAGATGCTAATCAACAAGGAAACACTCAAGGAGCTAATGGAAACAATGGTGCAGGTGGAGCAAATGAAATAGACAACTCTCCATTAGATCCAATGCTAAAAAAACTAGAAACAATTCTTGTTGGTATGGAAGAAATAGTTCAAGAATTAGCTAAAACTATGAAAGAAGTTGATTTAACTGGCTCTGGCAGTTTAGAAAATAACCCAGAACTTTCAAACCTATTAAATAAAATGAAATCCCTGCAAGAAGCAGCTTTACAACTAGGTGCAGATGGGCCAAAAATGATGCAAGAAGCTTTGGCTAAAGCCTCTGTAGATCTTAACAACTTAGATAAATTAACTGATGCTGCACCTGTACATAATCATCCAACAACAAATAATGCTTCTACCACTCCAACAAACCAAACACCTCAAACTAGCCCAACAACTAGCAATTCTAGTGCTAAAGGTGGTGGACAAGCATCATTAAACCAAAAAATTCAAGAGCTAACCTTTAATTTACAGCAACTCCAACAATCTCTAAATCGCGTAAATGAAACCGTAAGCAACCTATCTCGCTCACAATCGGATGCTCAAAAAACTGCTGCTCAAAACCTAGCTGTCTAGTAAAAATAATAAGCAATAAAAAAGCCTAGAAGCATTATTTCTAGGCTTTTTTGTTTATATCTATTAAAAAATAGTTATTCTGTAAATTCACCTACTAAAACTACTTGATTGTTTGTATCCCTAATTTCTACACGACGAATATTTGTTACTGGATCTAGTTGGGCAGGAATGCCACTTGAGAAACCTCCTTTTTTGCTATCTTCCTTATCTTTCTTAGAAGTAAATTCAATTACAAAAACGGCTTCTCTTTCAGTTTTATTTACTTTTGCTTCACGGCTAGTAATTTCATTTCCATCGACAAATAATCTATAGTTATTATCTTTTAATACATTAACTCCAATTAGCTCAAAGCTTTGTTTTGCTTCACCTTCTTTTGGAGTCTTAAAAGAGATACGTATAATTCCTGTAGCATCTGGAGCCATTGCAGTAGGCTTAAGTCTAATAATTTTATTTACTTCTTTTTCTGGCTTATCTTTTTTCTCTGCAAGATCTTGAGCCATTGCAAAGCTACTAAAAATAACTAAACAAACCATGACTAAAATACTTTTAGGCAAACGTAGCATAATAACTTTCCTCCTTAAAATTTGTTTTTGTTAGACTAACTTTTAGTTATTTTGGCGTGACGTTCCGCATTAAGAAAGCCATTAAAGAAAAAAAGTCTGAAAAATTTTTAAAAACCCTGGTTGTTTTCTAAAACTATTATTTTATAGACCAAAGAAATCCTTAATTGAATGCAAGATATGCACTTGCCTTTCTCCAACTTGTTTATTGCCAGTCTCTTTATCTAAACCTTCTGTTATAGATTCTAGCTCAATTTTACGTCTAGCAAGCATATGAGCTATATCTTCGGCAATTTCTGGACGTTCAGAAAGAATATTTTGAAAAGCGGCCTTGTCTAAGCGATAACATTCTACTTCCTCTAAAGCAACTATTGTAGCTGTACGAGGTTCACCTGTAAGTAAAGACATTTCACCAAAAAAATTACCCGCTTTTAAACGAGATACTTCTTTTTCTACTACTAAAGACTTGCTAGGTGGTCTACTACCATTAAGACTACTACCTGCTACTGCTACTCGTACTGAAACTTCACCCTTATTAATTATGTATAACCAATGTGCTTCTGCACCTTGTCTAGTAATTACCTCCCCTTTTGCAAAAGGAGCATAACGAAGATGACCAACTAATTCCCTTAACTCTGTTTCATTCATTGTATGAAAAAGTTCAATACGCCGTAAATCGGCTAAACGTTGTTCTATTTCTTGTTCTTGTTTACGGATCTCTCGTTTGTTGCTTAATTCTGTAACAAAAATACCTTGTGCTGGTATAGATAAAGGTATTCCAGCACGTTTTAAGGCAAAATACACCCTAATACGTACATTAGAATCCGTTGGGTCATCTGCTGCTAAATCAGTTAGCCAATAACGCACTGCATAAGAGCAATAACTATCCTTAAAATCCATTAAAACCACATTAATTCTAGGTTCATCCGCTACATTAGGTATAGGGTTAGTTTGCAAAGCTTGCTCTACACATTCAATAACTTCATTTGGTGTATAACGAAAATCTACATTAAAATATACCCAACGTCTTGTTTGTAAAGGCTGGTTATGTCGTCGTCCATAAATTAATACTTGGCTTTTCATCAATTGACTGTTTGGAACCAAAACCGTTTCCCAATTTCTTGTTTCCAATACAGTTTGCCGCCAACGAATTTCCTTTACCCGACCAATATAAGGATCTATTTTAATCCAATCATCTGGTTGAACTACATGCTCAATCTGCAAAGCAAAACCTGCAATAATATTTCCTAAAGTATCTTGTAGAGATAAGCCTATAACGGCTGAAATAATTGCAGATGTCGTTAGTAAACCTGCAACATTTATTCCCCTAGATGAAAGTATTACTAGAATTGTTACTATATAAGTTAAAATTACTGTGGTGTCACGTAGTAAACGAGGTAACTTTAAGTGTAAACTATCCAAAATTACATCAAAAACTAGTAGCGATCCTAAATTAATCAAAGCAACGCTAATAAAAGCCGTAGCAAAAGCCCTACTATAAGAACCATAAATTGCATCTGCATTTATTTCTAAGAGTATTGCAGCTAGTAAAGAAATTGCGTAAAGAAGTATAGGAATTAGTACAGATCTTAATCTTTTGCGTTTGCCAGGGGCTATTCGTGCTACTAAAACCGCTCCAAAAATAGTAGCTAAAATAAACCAAGCAGCACCATTAACCACAAATTCTTTAATCAAAGCTTGGGAAAATAATTGAAAAATAAAACTGGCAACTCCAAATAAAGACATCTCTTCTAACCCTAGCTAGTTTAGCATTTAAGATAAACCCCAAGATTTTTTAGTAATAAATTCATTGAAAAGGGGATTCGCCCAGTATAACATTTCTTTACAAATTTGTTACATATTTTTTACATCTTTGTTACATTCTTGTAAAGTTTTACCGGAAATTAGCCTTAAGGATTAATTTATGTTTATTTTTAGGATTAAATTAAAATCTCTACTTATTTGCTTAAGCATATTTTTGTTTATTTTTAGCATAAGTTTTACCAGCTTTAGTCAAAAACCAAGTAAAACTTCTAAAAATACTTTGGTTTTACCTTACCAAAATTTGGCCCACAAGTTGTAGCTTATCCATTAATAGGCTTTGAGTATTATCAATGGAATAGTCATGGCTCAAGCGATCCTAAACAAGTAGATGTTATTAATGTAGTAATTTATAAAGACATAGACTTAAATATAGTTAAAGAAAAATATCCTGTTATTAAAGAAAAGTCAGACTATCGCTATGTTGAATTTTCTGAAGCAATAAAATTTATTGATGACAAAATAAATGAATGGAAAGAAGATAAAGCAAAAGAGACAGACAAAGAATTTATTTTGACCTATGACAAATTAATAAATAATTATTTAGTTTTAAGACAAACAATAGTTAAAAAGTTAGGTCAAAAATCTGTTACTAAATCTAATTAAAATGATAAAAGACTTAGAAAATACAAAATTAATCCACTTAAAAGGATGGTTGTTTTTATTAATAGGTATTCTGACAGCTTTATTATTAATTTTAGATAATTATAATATAGCCTTGCTTTTATTTGTTTGTGTGTGGTCTTTTGTAGATTTTATTATTATGCCTTCTATGTTATTGAAAAATATATAGATTCGCAGTTTAAATATTCTGGGTTATTATCCTTTCTACTTTATTTTCTTCGCAAAAAAGCTAAGTAAACTCTTTATGAAATTTTTGTGTTAGGGAGATTACTACATATGAAAATAATCTCCCAAATTAATATTTTAGCCTTTAGGAATGCTCTTTGCGGCTGGAGCATCTTTCATTGGCAAGGAAAACCGACGGATTCCATCAAATTTATAAAGTGCGCCCGCTACAGCACCGGCTGTTGGAACAAGCCCTATTTCGCCAACTCCTTTAGCTCCAAATGGGCCTTGTGGGTCGTTTTCTTCAATAAAAATTAGCTCGCATTCTGGCATATCTTTAGCTCGTAGTAAGCCTAAAGATCTAATGTTAGTGTTAGGCAATTTGCTATCAACAACCTTTAATTCTTCGCTTAGAGCATAGCCTAAACCCATATGAATAGAGCCTTCTATCTGACCTTCTAATAATTTTGGATTTAGCACTTTACCTACATCATGAGCCGCAACAACTTTCTTTAACTTGCCTTTTTCATCCAAAATCACTACTTGAGTAGCAAAACCATAAGAAAAATGTGTCATAACTTTTTCTACTTTAGCATTAAGTGCGGTGGTAAAATCTACGACGTGTTCACCATAGTATTCACGGCCAATTAATTCTTCTAGACTATGAGTTTTTAAGTCTTCCTTAAGTTTTGCTGCTGCAATACGTACAGCATTCCCGCCCAATGATGTAGCGCGTGAAGCCGTTGTCATCCCACAATAAAGCGGTTTAGAAGTGTCAACTAATGCCCGGACTCGACGAGGATCAATTCCTGTTTCTTCGCATAAACATTGAATTAAGACTGTATAAAGCCCTTGTCCCATTTCGGTAAAACCTTGGCGAATGGTGACACTCGCGTCTTTTTCTATAACTAATAAAACCCGTCCATATTCAGGCATTCCATTGCCAATACCAACATTTTTAATTCCACAAGCAATGCCTGCATATTTAGATCCTTGATAAGCATCTTTGACGGCCAGCAAAGTTTTCTTTAGTCCAACGCTATGTTCAAAAACTTGACCCGTTGCAAAAGTGTCGCCAACATCTACCGCATTACGATAGCGAATTTCCCAACCATCTAAACCAATTTTTTCTGCTAGTAGGTCTAAAGCTCCTTCTAAAGCAAATGCAGCTTGATTAGCACCAAAACCACGCATTGCCCCACAAGGAGGGTTGTTTGTATAAACAGCTAAAGCTTCAACATCAACATTATCAACACGATACGGGCCGCAGGAATGACCCGCAGCACGCTCTAGCACTTTTGAGCCTACAGAAGCATAAGCCCCTTTGTCACCAATCATTTTAGCTTTTACACCTAGCAACTTACCTTCATCATCACATCCAACCCAATATTCCATTTTGATCGGATGACGTTTTGGATGTAGGCAAATGCTTTCATCACGTGAAATTGTGATTTTTACTGGTCGATGTGTCATCATTGCAAGCAGCGCGGTTTGACCTTGAATGCTTAAATCTTCTTTACCTCCAAATGCACCACCATTAGAAATAAGTGTAACTGTAACTTTTTCCTCTGGAACATTTAGAAAAGAGGCTATTTGACGACGATCATCAAAAACGCCTTGGCCTTGGCTATAAACCTGCATTGAACCATCATCATTTGGTATAGCAATACAGCTTTCTGGCTCAAGAAAAGCGTGTTCAATTAGCTGTGTTGACCAAGTATGATTTACAACGTGAGGAGCGTTTTTTAATGCTTCGTCAGCATCACCACGTTTGATAAGTGAAGTAGAGAGTAAATTTCCTTTTTTATGTATTTTTGGCGCGTCGGGTAGCATAGCGGCCTCAGGTGAGCTAACTGACGGCAAAACTTCATACTGCACATCGATTAATTCTAATGCTTTACGAGCTAGTTTTGGTGTAGTAGCAGCAACAGCCGCAATTACATCGCCAACAAAACGAGTCTCTTCACCTTCAGCAACAAAAAGCGGCCAATCAGGATAAATTAAGCCTTGAAAACGCTGTCCTGGGACATCTTTAGCAGTAGCAACTGTCATTACACCATCAATGTCTAATGCTCTGCTAGGATCAACAGAGAGAATTTTAGCGCGTGGATGTGGGGAAAACAGCAATGCTCCATAAAGCATGTCTGGAAATGTCATGTCATCAATGTAAGGACGTGCGCCTAACACAGCTTCGCATCCATCATAACGAGGCAAACTTGACCCAATACGGCCAGAAAAGTCTTGTTCTGGCAGTGGTTCGCCCTGCAAAGCTTTTGCAGCTAGCTCTATGGAATCAATAATTTTTGTGTAGCCTGTACAACGGCAAATATGAGGATTAAGCGCGCCTGTTATCTCATCTCGTGTTGGATTAGGCTTTTTGTCCAACATATTTTTTGCACGTGCAACAATTCCTGGAATACAAAAACCACATTGCAATCCCCCACCTAGCACAAAAGCACGAGAAAAAATATCTCGCTCTCGTTCGCTAACACCTTCTAGGGTTAAAACATTTTTTCCTGCTATTTTTTCAGCATTAACAACACAAGACACCGTAGCACGATTATCAACAATCACTGTACAACAACCACATTGACCTTGAGGACTACAACCGTTTTTAGGCGATATTAGACCAAACTGCTCTCGCAAAACCTCTAGTAAAGTAGTGTCATAATCTATTTGAGCCGTTACTAATGAACCATTGAGGGTAAATTCAACTGTTTTTGTACTCATTTAATTTTTTCCTCCAAGTTGTTTTCTTGTTACTTGACCTGGGAATTTATTTTGTTCTTGGTTATTTTTTATCACTGCTACACCTTGCACAATTACATGTTCAATTCCTATTGGATATTGTCGTGGGTCGCTAAAAGTAGCTTGATCAATCACAGTGTCAGCATTAAAGGCTACTAGGTTAGCAAAATAATTTTCTTTAATTAATCCATAGCCTGTTAAGCCTAAATTTTCTGCTGCTAAGTAGCTTAATTTATAAATAGTTTGTTCTAGGTTTAATATACCTAAATCACGGGTGTAGCGTCCTAAAATTTTTGGATAAGTTCCAAAAGCTCTTGGATGAGGACGTGAGCCTAGCAGCCCATCAGTACAGGCATTAACATAAGGAAGTTGCCAAATCTTTTGCACCACTTCTTCAGATTGGCTAAAAGAAATCATTGAAACACCCATTTTTTCTTCTAGCAACAAGTCAAAAGCAAATTCTATTGGTGCTTTGTCTCTTAATTTAGCAGCATCGGCAACGTTTAGCCCTAATAAATCTTGATTATTTCCTGATGGAATATCAGAAATGATAATTCCTTCTGGGCCTGACCATTTCCAAAAGTTATCCCATTCTGCACGCTCAGTGCTAAGAATCTGCTCGCGCATTTTCTCACGATCTTTAGCATTAGCAAGCCTTTCCAAAGTACCTGCAACACCGCCAGCATGCGCCCAAGGAGGCAAAATTGCACCCATCATTGTAGAGCCAGCAATATAAGGATATTGATCAGCAGTAATTTTTAATCCTGAAGCTTGAGCCGCTTCAATTCGTTTTAGAACTTCGTCAACCTGTGACCAATTTTCTTTTCCGGCTGCTTTAAAGTGAGAAATATGCACATGAACCCCGCTAGCTTTTGCAATATCCAGCATTTCCTGTATACCTTCAATAAGGTAATCGCTTTCGCTACGAATATGCACAACTAAACGTCCATCTAGTTTTGCTAAAGTGCGAGATAAATCAATTAATTCCTCAGTATTGCTATAACAACAAGGTGGGTAAATTAGCCCTGTAGACATTCCAAACGCGCCTTCTCGCATTCCTTGTTCTAGCAGTTCTGCCATTGCAGCACGTTCAGCAGTGGTAGAATCTCGATCCTCCATACCCATTACCCAAAGCCTTAAAGCCCCATGAGGAACAAGATAAGAACAATCAACGCCTGGTTTTGCCGTTGTTAAGCTATTTAGATATTCATCTACAGTTTGCCAAGGCCAATGTCGGCCCAAAGTTCCTAAAAGTCCAGCTAATTGCTTTTCTGATTGGGTCTTGTCGCTTTCTTTTACTGGAGCAACAGAAATTCCATCTTGTCCAAATACCTCTAGCGTAATGCCTTGTCGAACTTTCATAAACAAAGATGGATCATTTAGCACTTTAAGATCTGAATGGCTATGAGTATCAATAAAACCAGGTGCAACAATTAAACCATTGCAATCAATTTCTTCTGCCGCGCTTAGTTCGCCGCTAGCGGCAATGCTGACAATTAAATTATCTTTAATGCCAACATCACCGCAAAAACGCTCTTTACCTGAACCATCAACAATAGTGCCACCTCGTAGCACTAAACTTAAATTTTCACTCATAAATAAACTATTTTCCTCTTACACGAGAGATATCATCATAAAGCTCTGGACGACGATCACGGTAAAATTGCCACTGTGTACGCACTTCTTGAATCATATCTAAGTCAAGGTCTGCTACAACTAGCTCATCTTTATCACGACTAGCTTGAGCAATTATTTTGCCGCGTGGGTTACAAAAATAGCTCTTGCCGTAAAACTCGCCTATTTTCCAAGGATCTTCCCAGCCTACACGGTTGATTGTGCCTACAAAATAGCCATTAGCTACAGCATGCGAAGTTTGTTCAAGTTCCCAAAGATATTCTGAATGCCCTGCAACAGTAGCAGAAGGAATAAAAACTATTTCAGCACCATTTAAGCCTAAAGCACGTGCGCCTTCTGGAAAATGGCGATCATAACAAATGTATACACCTACTTTACCAAATGCAGTATCAAAAACAGGATAGCCAAGATTGCCAGGTGTAAAGTAGAATTTCTCCCAAAAACCAGGTAAACAATGTGGAATATGAGTTTTTCGATATTTGCCTAAGTATTTTCCATCTGCATCAATTACAGCAGCAGTGTTGTAATAAACGCCTGTCATTTCTTCTTCATAAATTGGGACAACAATCACCATATGGTGCTTTTTAGCAAGTTCCATCATTAGTTGTGTAGTCGGGCCATCGGGAATACGTTCTGTTGTGCCATACCAACGAGGATTTTGTTCTGCACAGAAATAAGGGCCATAGAAAATTTCTTGTAAACAAAGAATTTGCACACCTTGACTAGCTGCTTGTTCAATCATTGCCAAGTGTTTATCAATCATTGATTGCTTAATAACATCTAATGGTTGATCAACGGAAGTTGGATTACTAGCTTGAATTAGACCACATTTAACAATTCGCGGCATAAATTAAATTTTATTCTCCTTAAAAATTTTAATAATTAAAATCTTATATTTTCTGCATTTTTTCCCAAAGTTTTATGGCTGCTTGACGAGTTTTTTCTGTTGCTTGCACAGGGTCAATAGTTTGATACTTACCTTCACGAAGTAAGAATTTACCATTTACCATTAAGCTACTTACAGGACTAGCAGACATTCCAAAAATAAAATGCCAAGCAAAATTTTCTGCTGTTAATGGTGTAGGCGATAAATAGTCATATAAAACTAAATCAGCCGTTGCACCAACATTAAGTTGCTGTAATTGTTCGTCAAAAATTTCACTCGCTAGATGTTGACCACCTGCTAAAAGTTCTAGCACATTTTCTGCTGATAGTCCTAGCTTGTCATCACGTGACTTGTAGAAAGCAAATTTAGCTTCCTCAAACATGTCTGAGCCAATGCCGTCCGTCCCTAACGCAGCACGTGAGCCAAAATCCTTTATTGACGCATAGCCAACATTATTATTCATATTAGAGCGTGGATTATGAATTAGCCAACTACCAGACATTTTAGCAACTCTTAAAGCTGATTGGTCAAGGTGTGTACAATGTGCCAAAATCGACCCAGGACGCAAAACGCCAGACTCGGCAAGTCGTTGTATTAACGGCTCTTTATAGGTTTCTTTTGCGTCTCTTTCATCTAAACGATCTTCAGCAACATGAATATGTACACCACAATTAAAATTTTCTGCTAGTTCAGCCAGCATTTTTAATGAAGTTGGATTAAGCGTAAAAGCTGCATGTCCACCAACTAAAGCCCGGTAAAGCCCGCCACTACTAGCTAAAGCTTGCTCATTTTCTTTAATTCCTAAATCTCTGTCCGTTTCGCCATTGCGGTCAGTTACTTCATAACAAAGCACTCCGCGCAGTCCTAAATCTGAAAGAGCTTGTTTGATAATGGAAAGTGAGTTAGTAATATAACTAGGTGAAGCATGATGGTCAATTAAAGTAGTTGTACCACTTCTTATAGCGTCTAGTCCGCCAGCAATCGCGCTCCAATAAATAGTTTCCTCATCTAAGGCGCGATCTAATCGCCACCAAACAAACTTTAAGATTTCATAAAAATTTGTAGGTGTTTGTTTCGGCCCTGGCATCCCTCGTGCTAGCGCAGAATAAAGATGAGTATGCGCACAAACAATGCCAGGAAAAATAAGCTTGTTTGTGCAATCTATTAGCTCCTCGCCATCTTGAAGAACTAAATTTTTATCTCGTGCAATAATTTTGCCTGCGTTAATGCGTAAATCAGAACTTTCAATGCTAATAGGGTCAAAACAAACCACATTAGCATTTTTTAACAAAAATGCGCTCATAGACTTTTCTTAATTGATTTTTGGGTATTTTGCAAAATAACTCTTAAAACAAGTTTGCTAATTATAGCCAATATTTATTAATAAGCTAGAAAGAAACTTGTTAGTTATTGAGTACAGGAAAATCTTAAGTCTTGCGATGATGAAATAGCTTTATTTGGAATGTTAGTTCCAAGAATATTAGGTAAAAATTTGAGAGTCGCGTTAGCATTTAGTCCACAATGGACTAAATGCTAATATTTAAGAAATAAACATTAAGCTAAATTTAGCTTGTAGGATTATTTGCAAGTGCAAAAAGTGGTTCAGTGCGATTTACTGTTTGGCTATTATTAGCTGCAAGATTTTCTGGACGGTTGCCAATTAGCTCTAAATGGCTAGCTGTAACTTCAAGACTATAGCGGGGTTTACCTGATTTATCAGTATATTCCTCAATTCTAAGTGGCCCTTCAACATAAACCTGTTTTCCTTTGCTTAAGTAAGATCTAGCGATTTCTGCTTGACGATCCCAAACTGTGACATTAAACCAAACGGTTTCTTCTCGTGCTTCATTACCATCTTTTTTTCTTTGACTAGTGGCAACAGTAAATTCACAAACAGCTTTTCCTTGGGGAGTATATTTTAATTGTGGTTCACAGCCTAGATTACCAATTAATGTAACTTTATTAAATGACATAATGATTAATCCCCTTAAACTTATCAAAAATTTACAGACAATGAAATATAAGAGAAATATACTGGAAAGTCAAGGAAAAATCTAGTGAGATTGTTTATTTTACCCAGCCTACATTTTTTAATTCTGAGATGGCTGTTTCTATGCTCTTGTTAATGCCTAGAGTAGAAGTATCAATAATTAATTTAGCTTGTTTATAAAGTGGTTCTCGTGCAGTTAGGATTGTTTGAAGTTCTGTCATCGCATTTGGACGATTAGCAATAGGGCGACGATCACCTTGAGCTAAAACGCGCTGCATATGTTCTGTAGGAGTAGCTTTTAGCCAAACGGTTATAGATTTTTCTTTTGTAAGTGCAAAAGCGTCTAAATTGTTAACAATACCTCCTGGCAACGCAATTATGGCTGTTTGTTGACGTGAAAATAACTCTAGCAAGGCTTGAGTTTCTAATCTCCGGTAATAGGTTTCACCATGAAGTGAAAAAATTTCTGTTAAGCTTAGTCCTGCTATATCTTCAATCTTTTCATCTAGTTCCCAAAAAGGAACATTTAATTTATTAGCTAGTTTTTTTCCTATTGTAGTTTTACCAGCACCACGCAGACCCAACAAAGTTATAGTTGTTTGTTGATGTTGCCCAAGTGCTAGAGCTAAAACACGTTTAGCTTGTTTTAATTCGCTTTCTGTACGACCTGTTAACATTGTGTCTATGTCGGCTTGCAATTGACTAAGGTTATTTTTTGCAGGTTCAACATTTAGTAATAACTCTGAAAGACTTACTTTTAGAACATTTGCTATTTGGGCAAGTCGAGTAATGGCAATGTTTCCTTCACCTACTTCAAGTTGTGAGACAAAACGTAGGCTTAAATCTGTCAAACTCGCTAATTCTTTAAGAGTCAATCCTTGTTGTTTACGTAGAGTTCTTACACGTTGTCCAAGTCTGATTAGTAAATCAGTCTCAGCAACAGAAATTTTTTCAGGGGTAGTTTCTATCATAAAGATGCACTATATTTCATATTCGTAAAAAAAGAAGCATTATTATGCTTGATTCTAATAAAAAGAGGTTGTATTATTCAAGCCAGAAAAATCAAATCAATTAAATTTAAGAAAAATTTTTAAGGTGAAAGAGCTAAATGGAAGCTATTAATTTTCAGACTGACCCTTCCCGCTATCAGCATATAGAGCTAGAAATCACTGGCCCGATAGCAACAATAGCCCTCAATATTAAAGAAGATAAACCATTAAAACCTGGTTATGCACTAAAACTAAATTCCTATGATCTAGGAGTAGATATAGAGCTTTTTGATGCAGTCTCTCGGCTAAGATTTGAACATCCAGAAGTTTCGGTAGTTGTAATTACTAGCAAACGAGAAGGTCTTTTCTCTGCTGGTGCTAATATTTTTATGTTGGGAAGTTCTACACATAATTTCAAAGTAAATTTTTGTAAATACACAAATGAGACTCGTTTAGCAATTGAAGATGCAACAGAAAATAGCGGTCAAACCTATATTGCAGCATTAAACGGGATTGCTAGCGGTGGCGGTTATGAACTGCCACTAGCTTGTAAAGAAATTTATTTGGTAGATGACCGTCGCTCTGCTGTAAGTTTGCCTGAAGTCCCTTATTTAGGTGTGTTGCCTGGTACAGGTGGACTTACACGCTTGGTTGATAAGCGTAAAATTCGCCGAGATCGTGCAGATATTTTTGTTACTTTAGCTGAAGGAATCAAAGGTCAACGTGCAGTAGACTGGAATTTAGTTGATGGAATTTTCCCTTCTTCAAAATTTAATGAAGAAGTGATGGCTAGAGCAGAAAAGCTTGCTGGTGAAGGACACACAGAACGTAAAGGAATAAAGCTTGAAGCCTTAAATCCAACTGTTACAGACAAAGGAATTAGCTATAAGTATGTCAAATTAACTTTTGGCCCAGAAACCAGAGTTGCACATCTTGAAATCCAAGCACCTGAAGAAATCCTTCCTATTCCAGATGATCCAACCTTGCTTGGTAGTGAATGGTATCCAATAAAAATGTATCGTGAGCTTGAAGATGCACTGTTGCAACTTCGTTTTAATTACCCTGAAATTGGTTTAACTACACTTCATACACGCGGCGAGCTAAATAAAGTTATTCAACTTGATGAACAATTGTTTGCTCATCGTGGTCACTGGTTTATCAATGAAGTAATACTGCTAATGAAACGGGTGTTAAAGCGTTTTGATGTATCGGCTAAAAGTCTTTTTGCAATAGTTGATCAAGGTTCTTGTTTTGCTGGAAGTCTTTTAGAGTTAGCTTTAGCTTCTGACCGTGCTTATATGTTAACAGGTACAGAAGTAGCTATTACAGAGTTTAATAAAGGTATTTTGCCAATGGGCAATGGGCTATCTAGGCTAACAACTAAGCTTTTAGGTGAGCCAAACATAGTTGAACAAGTTTTAGCACAAAGCGAACCTTTTGAGGCACAGCAAGCTGAAGAAATGGGGCTTGTGACTTTAGCAATTGATGAACTTGATTGGGATGATGAAGTTAGAGTAGCAATTGAAGAACGTGCATCACTTTCACCAGACGCGCTAACAGGGCTAGAAGCAAGTTTACGTTTTGCTGGCCCAGAAACTTTAGAAACAAAAATATTTGGTAGATTATCTGCTTGGCAAAACTGGATTTTCCAACGTCCTAACGCAGTAGGCGAACGCGGCGCGTTGATAATGTATGGAAAACCCGGTAGCCCTGAATTTGATTGGAGGAGAACCTAAGATGTTTGAAAGTATTCCTAATAATGTAAATTTATCTGACAATAAACGTCTGCAACGTGCTTTGGAGCAGTGGCAACCTAATTTCATTGATTGGTGGATGGAAATGGGGCCAGAAGGCTTTCAAAAAGATGATATTTATCTACGTACCGCAGTTAGTGTTGAAGCCGGCGGATGGGCGCATTTTGATTATGTAAAAATGCCTGACTATCGCTGGGGAATATTTTTAACCCCTCCAACAGATAGAACAATTCATTTTGGCGACCATATTGGCTCACCAATTTGGAATGAAGTTCCTGGAGAATTTCGTAAAGAACTGCGCCGTATTATTGTTACTCAAGCTGATACTGAACCTGCATCAGTTGAGCAACAAAGATTGCTGGGCAAAACCGCGCCAAGTCTTTATGACTTAAGAAATCTTTTTCAAGTTAATGTTGAAGAAGGCCGTCATCTTTGGGCAATGGTTTATCTGCTACATCAATACTTTGGTAGGGATGGACGAGAAGAAGCCGAAGATTTGCTAACCCGTCGTAGTGGCAACCCTGATACACCTAGAATTTTAGGAGCATTTAATAAACCAATTAATGATTGGCTAGCATTTTTCTGTTTTACTATGTTTACTGACCGCGATGGTAAATATCAACTCGCAGCATTAGCCGAAAGCGGTTTTGACCCTCTAGCACGCTCTACACAATTTATGTTAACCGAAGAAGCACACCATCTTTTTGTTGGTGAAATGGGCGTTGGTCGTGTAGTTAAACGAACTGCTGAACTAATGAAAGAAGCTAAAAATGAAGATGTTAAAACATTAGGTGGTATTCCATTAGAAATTATCCAAAAATACATTAATGAGTGGTACACAGCATCATTAGATTTATTTGGCGGTGAAGATTCTTCAAATGCAGCAACATTTTTTGGTGCAGGTTTGAAAGGTCGTTTTAGAGAAAGCGATCCTAAACGTTATAAAGACCATGTAGCTTTAGAAGAAGCTTATAACTTTGAAATTCTCACCAATGAAAGCAAGTTATCTTCTGTAGATATACCACTTAGACGAGCTATGAATTTAGTCTTACGAGATGCTTATAAAGAAGATTGTGAACGAGCTTTAGAGCGTTGGAATGATACATTAACAAAAGCTGGTCTTAGCAATCGACTTTATTTACCTTCTCAACGTTTTGCTAGAAATATTGGTGTTTATTCAGGTCATTATTTTGACCCTCAAGGCAATATGATTAGCAAACAAGAATATGACCAAAAGAGATCTAGTTGGCTACCAACCGATGAAGATTATCAATATGTTCAATCATTAATGAAGCCTGTTTATGAACGTGGCAAGATGGCTAATTGGATAGCACAGCCAGCTAAAGGAATTAACAATCAACCATTAGACTTTGAGTATGTGCGTTTTGCATAAGTAAATTATGCTTTCTCCAAATATTCTAACTAGCGGCTTAAAATTGTGGGTTTAAGCCGCTAGTTTTATTTTAGCTATTTTTTTTACGCTCAATAGATTTTCTTAATGCTAAAAGTAAATCTTTGTTGGTTTTATCTTTAAGAGAAGTGTTTTTGTCATGAACTCTTTTACTTAATAAAGTTTCTGGCATTAAGGCAAAGGGAATTTGTAAATCCTTAGCACGAGCAAACCAGTCTATATCTTCAGAAATAAAAAAGCCCTCATTGAATAGACCTACTTGTTTAAATACTTCCTTGCGTGTTACTAAAGTTTCCATAATATGGGCTGGATGAGAGCCTATTAATAAATCTTTGCGAAATCCTGCTGGAATTTGGCTTTCTGCCTCAAGAAAAAACTCTGCATGTGCTGTTGTCAAAGCTATTTCAGGATGATTTATAAGAAAGCTTACTTGAACTGCTAATTTATTTGGCTTCCAAATATCATCAGAAGAAAGAAAAGCTACTAGCTCACCTTTTGCATTACTGATACCTAAGTTATAAGCATTTGCAATACCTTTATTTTGTTGCTCAATAATTTGAATATTTTTGTATAACTTTCCTATTTCTAAAGTTTTATCGGTTGAACCACCATTTATTAACAGCACTTCAAAATTTTGATAGCTTTGGGCAAAAATGCTATCTAAAGCTTGGCTTAAAAATCTTTCAGCGTTTTTTGCTGCAACAATGATTGAGACTAAAGGGCTATCCATTTTTATTTAAGCTCTTTTAATAGATTAATAATTTTTTCTGGTATTTGTTGTCTATCTGTACCCACATTTAATTGATAACAAGGAACTTGTCTAAAAATTTTTGCTAAATTTTGAAAAATTTCTCGTCCTGCTGAAGGTTGACGGGAAATTTGCTGAGGCACCATTAGTTTTATACCTTCTATTGCAGAAGCTTTTTCTAAATTAGTATCTGTTAAGCCTGTAACTTGTGGAATTAAAATAGCTTTAATTGGAAAGCTTAAGATTATTTTTTCTTTGTAATGTTTGTAAAGAAAATAAACTGCCTTTTCTTTTCCAAGATTCTCATGATTGCTAACAATTGGTTTTAGAAATGGCAATTTATCTAAATCATGAGCATGAGTTTTACCTGTAGCATAAATGCTATAAGCTGTTGGTGTCGGCTCGCTTTTAACCAAACAATAATCATCACTTAAATAAAAAAGCTTAGAATTTAAGCAGGAAAGACAGCTATTAGATTTACCTGCGCCGCCATAGCCAATTATTAACACTCCCCCATCTTTAAAACCTACTGCACCTGCATGAAGCATAAAAGTTTGACGAGGACTAAAAAAATAATGCCACAACCAATATAGCGGAATCCCTAATTCATAATCAGGAACGCGATCAGGCGACTCTATCCAATAAATAGCTTGTTTTTGCTCAAAGTTAATTAAAGTAAGCGCGTTATGGCCTAAGTCAAAATTTAGATAAATATTTTTGCTTAATAACCCGCCTATGTCGCCTAAAGTTTTATAATGATAAATTAACCAATCTGGCTTAGGTATTGTAATGTTAGTTGATAAACTATCAGCAATAAAAACTGTTAGATCTGCTTCTAGATTGTAGTTAGTGGCTAGATGTTCAATAGCAAGTGTAATTAAAGGTTTTAGCGCAACGTTAGCAAAACATAGATTAACTTTAGCGTCTGCAATTAAATAACTTTGCTTAAAAGCGTTACTGCTACTGGCTTTGGCGGTTAAATAAAGTTGATAAAGCTCTACAAAAAAATCTTCTAAGTTAGCCTTAAGTCTTTCTTTATCTATGTTTAGCTCATCAGAAAGCATAACTATTTAGCAGCCTGTTTATTTTTTATATTAGGCCAACCTTCTTCATCAACTTCATGAATAGGATCTAGCAAAAGCAGTTCTTGCATATCAGTGTATTTATTTAATGTAGGTTTGCTATAAGTTAGTTTGTTATCTATGTTAATAGAATCAAATGAAGTTAATGAAGCATTATCAGTCGCAGCAATAAGCTCTTCTTTTAGCAATAAATCAATAAATTCCTCTATATCTTTTTCAATGTTTGTTGATAGCTTGAACATTTGACTAAGTTTTTCTACTATTTGTGTATTGCTAGCACCTTGTTCAATTAAGCCCCAAACTATTGCGCCAATAGAGTCAAGGCTATAATAAATGCCTAATTCTAAATTAACAATTACTGCTTCATCATCAAAAAATTCTCTAATAACTTGAGGGCTGTTGATTTGAAAAAACTTTTCCTGCATAAAACTCTTACCTAATAAATTGAATTCTTCAGCAAAAATAACATAGACTTTATAGCCGTTGCCATATCTCTTTTATAGAATGAAGCGGAATTTCGGAAAGTTTTTCAATTCCCCAACGATCTCGCAAGAATTTTACAAACCCTAAAAAATTAGGCTTAACATTATTGCCGATAGTATATTGTCGATATTCCCGATAACAAACCCAAAAAGCTGCTAATGGATTACGTTCATTTGTTGGAGATGTTTTAGTCAAGTAATCTAGTTGCTCACTATAACTTGGTTTATAGTCATCAAGTTTTTTCAAGACTTCATCAGGAATAGGAGCAGCAAAATAGTTCTTTAAG
Organism: Blastocatellia bacterium; assembly: GCA_016713405.1. NCBI lineage: Bacteria > Pseudomonadati > Acidobacteriota > Blastocatellia > Blastocatellia bacterium. The sequence goes on along the minus strand of JADJPF010000016.1, from coordinate 58,258 downwards.
TAGTTAAAAGCATTTCTAATTATTAGTCCTAATTGGAGTTTATAAGTTTGATTAACTAAACGTGACCAATCAATTACAACAGGTTCTCTTAAGATCATCATAACATCAACAATCCAACGCAGAGGAGCAACAGGATTCCACCAAGCACCATGTACACAAATATGAAATATCATATCTGTTGGACATAGCGAATAAGCACTAATTTCTTTGATTTGCAGTGGCACAATCGCTTTCCAAAATTCTTTGTTTACTTCATTTGTTTCATTTGGTTTTAATGAACAAATGTCAGACATTAAATGCCAATGTAAATCACATTTTTGTTCTTGCTTAGTAAAACATTGAGAGTGAGACCAGGAAAAGCCTTCTTCCCAACCTAGAGAGAGCATCATTTTAATAGCACTATTTTTTTGCTCAATAGGCACTAAAATATCAAAATCCGACATAGGCCGTAGCCCATAATCCTTATAATAAAGCACAGCCAAGGCTAAACCTTTTAGAATTATTGCTTTAATATTATTTTCTTGGAAAGTTTGCAAAACAGGTAGGGCTTTATGAAGCATCATTTGGCTTTTATACCAAGCCTGCCGATAAACACCTTTATAAATTTTTAGGTCAGGATGAGTTATATCCGTAGTTTTTAATTTATTGTAAAGCATTGGCAACAAGCGTTGTGAACCATAGTCAAGTTGTTGCACATTAACGAGTTTTTGCCACTCTTGCCAAAAATTTATAGATTCTTCTACATTGCATGTTAATATTGCTTTAAGTAGTAGTTCTTGCGTTTGACTAGGCCAACACCCTGCATTAGAAAGGTTTTCTGAAGACATCAAAGACATTTGAAAAAAGTCCCTTAACTTAAGTTTTTTCGTCTATCCAATGAGTTTTTTATAATCTGTAAGTAATCTTTTTGTGCAGCCTTGTTAGTAACAGTTAAGCTAGCATTATGGACACGCCTTTTTAATAGAACATTGGGTAACACTTGGCTAATACAATGCTGACGAGTTCGGTCATACCAATCAATAAATTCCCCTATTTTCCATTTAGTTTCAAAAACGCCTATGCGGTTAAAAACTTCTTTTTTTACAAGCATTGTACCTGGCAAAAAACCAGCTTGTATTTCTTTTGGACAATGTAGTTTAGCTTGTTGTTTGGGGCTAAGTTCAGGGCTATAAAAATGTTCAACTTGTCCTAAAATAATGTCTAAGGTTTGGTTATTTAAGAAAGCTTCTATCTGTAGTTCTAGTTTATTATTAACCCATAAATCATCAGCATCTAAAAAGGCTATCCAATTATTTTTTGCTAGCTCTATACCTCGATTTCGTGCGGCTGCAACACCTTTATTAGTTTGTTTTTCATAATGAATTTTGCTACTAGGAAAGCTTTTTACTATTTCTTCTGTTTTATCTATTGAGCCGTCATCAATTACAATAATTTCAAAATCCTGAAAAGTTTGTTCTAATACGCTATTTATAGTTTCTTTAATATATTTCTCACCATTAAAAACAGGAATTATTACACTTATTTTTGGCTGCATTGGTTTTATAATTGTCTTGCATTATCTAACCTACGGTTAGATCGTCTAAGGTCTTCTTCTAAATGCTCTTGTCTAAATTGCAATTCTGATATAGCTGATTGAGTAACTCGACGATTTAATCTTTGTTCTTCCATAGCAGTATCTATTTTGCCATTAATAACTATTATATCTGCACGTAGATTTGCATCTACTTTATTTTCTATTCTATTTAATTCTTTGATTACATCTGCATGATTTGCATCTACTTTATTTTCTATTCTATTTAATTCTTTGATTATATGTGTGTAACTTGCATCTACTTTGTCATTGAGAGATTTAATCCCACTTCGCATTTCTTTTACTTCATTTTCTAGGTCAGTAAATTTACCTAGCAATAATTGAAGCATTTCTTCTGTTGTCATAGCGTTATCTCCTCGCTGCTTAGCTTATTATAATGCCATAAGTCGCCAGCTAAAAACACATCCTTTTTGCGCTTAAGACATAATGAGTTGTAATAAGAATAGAAAAAATTATTACTAATAATTTTTTAGCGAGTGGCTTTTAGACAAACTTGTTCACAATTAAAAGTATCTCAATAATAGAAAATATAAGACAAAGTTTAGGAAAATTTAGTTAGTAAAAACCCTTGTCTTATACCTTTTATATCTTAAATTCTTTAAAATTGTACTGAGCTTAAATTGTATGTTGCTGGCAACGTGTGCAAAATCCAGTTTGTTTATCAAACAGATCTGTTTGGTGACAAACATCACATCGTTCGGCTGTAGATGTCTTTTTGATAGCTATATTTCCACTATAATTTTCTGAACTTTGATAAATGGGTCGTCCATCAAAAACAAGTTTTTGATGTTTTTGTGCTGCTAAAACAAAAGACAAATAAAACATCAATAAACTTAAAATAGTTTGGGGTAGAAAACCATAGGCGGCTTCTTGATATAAAACAGAAGGCAGTTTTGCTTGGAATAAAGGAAGTAAGAGTACCCCATAAATAGAGAGTCCCAATAAAAGAGAAGCCCATATTGCCCATTTTTTGTTTATCAGCAAAAATGCAGCCAGGATTACTATAAACAAATTTACTGGTAAAAATAACCAAGCTTTTGATATGACTGCCATTAATAAAAGTCCTACAGCAGAAAGCGGGGCCAAACAGCTATCTTGTGAACGATATATGACTACTGACATAAAAATAAATACTAGTAACAACAAACTAAATTGGATAGGACGGAAAAGATTCTCATTTGCCTTAAGTATTGTTGCAGAAAACTCATTTAATTTTTCTGATGAGGATTCAGAAGCGTTTTCCAAAGATTTACTGGAAACTTTAGCCTCAGCTAATGTCTCACTAGATAATGCGTCCTGGGGCCAGGAAGTCTCTCGAATAGTCTTTCTATAAGTTAGCATTCCATCAGGATTAACTAATAAAACTGTAAATTCACTTATGCCTAAACTTTTACAAACTTTATCATCTTTATCCGCTAAGATTGGAGAAGGTAAATTGAAAGTGTCTCGAATTTCTACAAGCTGTTCTTGTGTTCCATGAGGGCCAAGGGCATCAACTCCAACTACACGAAATTGATTTTCTTTTACTCTAGGTAAAATACTAGCATTTATAGTTCTTAAAAGTCCTATGCAGTGATTACAATCGCCAGCAAAAATATATACAAAGGTAGGTTTGTTTGATTGAATATCTTTAAGAGAACGACTAAGACCTACTTCATCTTTAAGAGTAAAATTTATTTCTTGAGGAGCAATTTTTGCTACTGGTAAAACTATAAGCAAACTAGCAATACTACTACCTGCAAAATAACTTGCTATTAACAAAATACAGGCTAGAAAAATTTCTTGTGTTTTATTCATTACTTGCCCCCCTAAGATTTATTTTTTAACCCTTCTATTAATTTTCCCCAATTTTCTACTATTGGTTCTGCTTCAAGCAAAAAATCCCAATGTTTGCCTATTTTGCCCCGCATAGGTATATTATCAATCCATTTTTTTGCTATTTGACGTGCTGCCTCTGGATTATTTTCAGCTACTACATAAGCTTCTAGGGAATCAATATATGGACTAATTCTTTTATCAAATTCTTCTTTTCCAAGTTCTTTACACTTAGCGCGGGATTGTTCTAATAATTCCTTCTTTTTTGTCAAAGCAGAAGAAATAAGTAAAAGATTCATACAAGCAAAATCTTCTTTGGGGTTTGATGAATATTCAAAAGCTTTATCAAAATGCTTTATAGCAGTTTTGTAGTCTTTGTGTCCTATAGCAACTCTTCCTTTTGTAAATAGTGCAGTGTGATAGCCTGGACTAGCAATGTTATCCTGGTATCGTTTCATTACAGATTCTACTAGATGTTCAGCTTCTTCCAACTTACCTAAAACAGCATAACAATAGCTTAAATTTAACTCTACATAAGGGTTTTGTTGAAACTTAAGAAAATGTTCAAAAAGAACAGAAGCTGGATAATAAACACCTTTAGTATAAAAATAATCACTTGCCAAACTAGCAGAATCTTCTTTATCAATACTTTCAATAAGCTTTTGTAATAATTCTTCTATTTTCTTTAAGTCTTGAGATTTAGAGTTTCTATCTTTTATAGCAATTATTTTTGCAATAAGAAGTTGTGCTGGGGAAAGAACATCATTTTTTTCAGCATCAGCAATTGTTTCTTGCATTTGTTCAAAATCTTTCCTATACATCATTTCAAAAAGGCTTTCCATTACTGGACTCCAATCTTTTATTTCTATACCTATTCCCCCTTTGGCAACAGATATGGTAATTGGTTTTCCTTCTCTTACAAAAGTAAGCGTAATTTTATTTAGATCTGTTTTATCCAACAATTGCTCTCTTGCTTTTCCATATTCAATAGTATCTCTTACTTTAATTCCATTATATTCCGTTATTATGTCTTTTCTTTTAAGACCTCCTTTTTCTGCTATTGAATTAGGCTGTATATATTCGATTATTACACCAGATTTTACATCAGCATTAAGCTGTTTATTGATTATTTCTTGTTCTTTATACTTTTCTTTTTGTTCTGTTGTAAGGACTTTATTAGCTATTAAATCTTGTTTTTTTTCATAAAAAAAGCTTTCCATCTTTAACAAAATTATAATAGCTATTCCAATTACTACAGGAATCCCAATTAATAAAAAAATTTTCTTTGAAGATAAAATTGTTGGGGGCTTATAAGTATATTTTTGTTTTTCCATGCTTTACTCCTAAGAAAGAAAGTAAGGCAAATTATACATAAAGAGGCTAACTTAATACCATTGAAAAGTATAAAACTTACTAAATTTTAATTAGTATTAAATCTGGTTTTTATATTTATATCTTAAAATAGCCTAAGCAAATAAACATCTAATGTAAATAGTTTTATAAAAAGTAATATAAATATAATTTAATGAATTTCTACTAGGTAAATAAAGCTAGTGTACCAAATTATTTGGCACACTAGCAAAAGATTCTGTTGGAGGGTTAGAAACTTTTTATTTGATAAACAATTCTTTCAGCCATAGCTAGTTGGCCTTGTGGAATTGGGACGCGAACAGTTTCTTCTTGTCGTCCTGTTCTAGTAGGAAATGAATAATTTATCTCTAGCATTGGAATTTCATCCATCAATATAGCAGCACTATCTAAAGAAGCTCCTAGCATATTCCAATTATGAAAATAGCCATTTAAGTAGAGTCCTTTAGTCCCAATATAAGCATATCCTAAGCTATTTTGGTTATGCTGATGACGCAAACGAGGAACAACAAAAACAATACCACTTAATAATGTAATTAAACCCAACATAACTATAAAAACAACTAGCCCTGCTTCAGGATCAGCAATAGCAAAAATTCCACCAATTATTAAACAAATAACACTAACTAAAATTAAAAGTGGGACTTTCTCAAACTTAGAAATTTCAAACTCTTTTTCTGTGTAGCGTTGCCATTCTTGTGGGTTATAAGTCCAATAAGCTAATAATTCCTGACCTGATAATAATTTATCTAAAGTTTTTGCCCTTACAAAATAAATAACAGAAGTAATTATTCCCATCAACATTACAAAAAAACTAATAAAAATTAGTGCAAATCCTCCATTCATCATATCCATATCAATAGCAAAGGGTAAGCCCATCATCATTAATGCAAAACCTGATACAGCACGCCAAGAAAAAGCTACAGTTTTTTGTGGGTTATTTAATGCAGGTAATTGAACTGTTGCCATTGGTGCAACTGGAGCATAAGCAGGTGAAGGGGTTTGAGGATAAGCTACTTGACTAATGGCTTGGTTAACAGGTCTATACATAGGCATTTGATTAACAGCAAAGGGACTTACAGCAGATGGAGTTAAAACATTTGATGCTGGTAGATTTGCTGGAAGTGGGTTTATAACTGGAGGTGAAAAACTATTTTGGGATGGGTCTGTTGGCTGGGAGCAATTAATTTGAGGTGCAAGATTACCAGCTAATGCAGCAGAATTTACAGTTGGAAAATCTGTTAACTTTAAGGTTGATTGGGCTGCATCAAAACTACTTTCTAAAATAAATCTTGTATTTCCAATACGAATTAAATCACCTGTTTTTAAGTAAGTAGTGCCACTTATACGCATATCATTAACATAAGTACCGTTACTGCTATTTAAGTCTTGGATGTAAATCCCAGCAGGGTCTTTTCGGATCAAAGCATGATGACGTGAACAATTACTATCATAAATACAAATATCATTATCTACTTCACGTCCTAGCTTAATTTGTGGGTTTAGCAATCGATATGTTCCTACTTCAGCCCCACTAATGCCTACTAATGTCCAGTCAATATTATTAATTGCATTATCATAACTAGGTGTGAGTGGGGCAAAACTCTTATTGCAAAACTTACAATAAGAGTCAGGAGTTAATTGATTGCCACATTGCTGACAAAGGCTTATATAACTATTGTTGTACATATTGCCTCCTGACTCTATTAGTATTTCCAAGATAAAAATACTAAATTTTCAATAAACATAAAGCTGCAAAATTTGGTTGGGAAATTTTCCCAAAAACCTTAGCTAATTTAAGTAACCGCAAAATTTATGCCAATTTATAAAAGATTATTATTTTGCCTGGCAAAAGTTTTGGCAAAATATACAATTTTCGTTAAAACTAAATAAAACTAAGTGGGAAATTTTCCACAATTTATAAAATTAGCTAGTAACATAACTAGTAAACTAGCTAACTAATTGATTAGCCTATGGATAGAGATTTTCCAATTACCTGGAAAAACAAAACATTTTAATAGGCATAAAGGTTGCATCTTAGTCGTCAGGTACTAATTTAAGGAGAGTCACAAATGAACAATAGCTATAAATTAAACCTTGAAGAAGTGGTCAAAAAGCTAAATACAAATATAAACAATGGTTTAACAAGTGCAGAAGCAACCAAAAGGCTAGAAGAAAATGGGCATAATGAATTAGTAGAACAAGGGGTAAAAAGCCCTTGGTTAATACTTTGGGAACAACTTACAGCAACAATGGTAATTATTTTAATTTTTGCTGCTATTGTTTCTGCTATGTTGGCTGATTACAAAGACGCTATTGCAATTATGGCTATTGTAGTTCTTAACGCTTTATTAGGCTTAAGTCAGGAATTAAAGGCAGAAAAAGCCATTGCCGCGCTAAAAAATTAGCTGTTCCTAGTGTTAAAGTCCGCCGAGATGGAACCGTCCAAGACGTTTCTGCCCGTGAACTTGTAACAGGCGATATTGTCTTAATTGAAGCAGGAAATATTATCCCAGCAGATTGTAGGATTCTGGAAAGTGCCAACTTAAAAATCCAGGAAGCTGCTTTAACTGGCGAATCCGATGCAGTAGAAAAAAAGGCTGATTTTGCTGCCAGCACAGACCTTCCCCTAGGTGATAGAATTAATATGGCCTATATGGGAACAGTTGTCACCTATGGACGAGGCCAAGCAATTGTTGATTCTACAGGCATGAATACTGAATTAGGCAAAATTGCTACATTAATTCAAAATGTCAACCAAGAACCTACTCCACTACAAAAACGCTTAGACCAAGTTGGAAAAAGCTTACTTATAGGTATTCTAGTATTAGTATCTATCATTTTTGTTTTAGGTTTATTAAGAGGTGAGCCTATTGGTTTTATGATGCTAATGGCTGTAAGTTTAGCTGTTGCAGCAATACCAGAAGCTTTACCCGCCGTTGTAACAATTACTTTAGCTCTAGGCTCTCAACGAATGCTTAAACGGCATGCTTTAATCCGTAAATTACCAGCCGTTGAAACTCTAGGATCAATTACTGTTATTTGTTCTGATAAAACTGGCACACTTACAGAAAACCGTATGACGGTGACAATGCTAGATGTTGCTGGTGATAAGTTAGATTTAACTAATAAAGAAAAGAAATTTGCACTTTCTAATAAAGACCAAGAACTAGCTTTGCTTTTAGTTGGTGGAGCGTTATGTACAGATGTAATAATAAAAACTAACGATGATAAAAATCTTGCTAAAAAAGAGGCCATTAGCACAATAGGCGATCCAACCGAAAATGCTTTAGTTATTGCAGCAGCTAATCACAATATTATTAAGCCAGAGCTTGAAAAAGTTTTACCTAGAGTGGCAGAAGTCCCATTTGATTCTGAACGTAAAAGAATGACTACCATTCATAAACTTGCTAGCCCTGATGATAAAAATAGTGAAATGTTAGCTTTAATTCAACCTGTAAAAGAGCAACTTTTAGCATCCAACCTGCCTTATTTAGCTTTTACCAAAGGTGCTGTAGATGGACTATTGCATATGACTAAATCTGTAATAATCCAAGCAAAAGTAGAGCCTCTAACAGATAAATGGCGAGAAAGAATAATGCTTGCACACGATGAAATGACGCAAACCGGCAAACGTGTTTTGGGTATAGCTTTTCGTCTGCTAGATGCTGATCAAATTAATAAAAGCATGGCTGAAATAGAGCAAGATTTAGTTTTTATTGGAATGATGGGAATGATTGACCCTGCTCGGCCAGAGGTTAAAGACGCTGTGGCCGTTTGTAAAAGTGCAGGAATACACCCAATTATGATTACAGGTGATCATCCATTAACAGCACAATTTATTGCTAAAGATTTAGGTATTACTAGTAATGACAAGATTTTAACAGGTCAAGAACTAGATAAACTTTCTGTAGAAGAGCTAAATAAAGTAGTCAATGATGTAGCGGTTTATGCTCGTGTTGCACCTGAACATAAACTTAAAATTGTCCAAGCTTTGCAAAATAATGGGCATGTTGTAGCAATGACGGGCGACGGTGTTAATGATGCTCCTGCACTAAAAAAAGCTGACATCGGCGTAGCAATGGGAATTACTGGGACAGACGTTTCCAAAGAAGCCTCTGATATGGTGCTAACAGATGATAATTTTGCCACGATTGTTGCCGCAGTAGAAGAAGGCCGTGTCATCTATGACAACATTAAAAAATATATCAAACAAACTCTTACAGGCAATTTAGCTGCTATTTGGGTAACTCTAATTGCGCCTATTTTTGGTCTAGGTTTGCCACTGCAACCGCTTCAAATCCTTTGGTTAAATCTAGTGGCGGATGGGCTACCTTCGGTTGCTTTAGGTCTTGAACCAGCAGAGCAAGACATAATGAAACGACCTCCAAACTACCCAAATGAAAGTATTTTTAGCCGTAGAGTTATAGCGCAAATAGTTTGGGGTGGGTTGCTTGTAGGTTCTGTCTTGGCTATGGTTGGTTATTGGTATAAAACCAATAACTTAGCAACTTGGCAAACAATGATTCTTACAACTTTGATTTTTTCCCGTATGAATCTAATAATGGCAGTACGTTCTAATAAATATTCACTCTTTCAAATAGGGATTCTTTCAAATAAACCATTGCTTGGCGCAGTAAGCTTAACTATCTTGATGCAAATAGCTATAACTTATGTACCATTTTTGCAAAAGTTTTTTGATACAGTCGCTTTATCTTTAATGGATCTAGCTATTTGCGTTGCTTTAAGTTTAGTAATTTTTGTTGCTATAGAAATAGAAAAATTTATAGTAAGAGCAACCAGCATTTCTCCTCACCAAACTGCTATGCAAGGAAAACTTTCTGACAGCAATGCACAAGTTAACACCTAGTTTGATAAAGTTTGACAAAGCAAAACCCCTCATCAATTATAATTTTTATTTTGATGAGGGATTTTTTGTAAGCTTAAAAATTAATAAATTTTTATTTTGTAATGGTTGTTTGGCTTAATTTACTCTTTAGCATATATAATAATGACTAGTCAAAAATCAGAAGATTAATCAATTTTATTTATAAATAAAACAAATAAATTACTAAAACCAAAACTCTTAGGAGAAAATAATAATGAAAAGTTATCGCAAAGAACTTTGGTTTCAAGTTGCTGCACGACGAGGTTTTATCAATATCACTCCTCAAGTAGAAACTTGCCTTAAAGAAAGTGGTGTAAAAGAAGGTTTTGTACTGGTTAATGCAATGCACATTACTGCATCGGTTTTTATTAATGATGATGAATCAGGCTTGCATCATGACTATGAAAAATGGTTAGAAAAACTTGCTCCTCATGAACCTACTTCGCAATACCGCCATAACAACACGGGCGAAGATAATGCTGATGCTCATATGAAACGCCAAATTATGGGGCGTGAAGTTGTTGTAGCTATAACTAATGGACATTTGGACTTTGGCCCTTGGGAACAAATCTTTTATGGTGAATTTGATGGTATGAGAAAAAAACGTGTCTTAGTTAAAATCATTGGTGAATAATTGTTTTTTCTTTGTTTTCTCGCTCAAAAATCAATAAATTTTAAGGAATAAGGTATGAAATATATTTTACTAGCTTGCAAACTTGCGTTTTGGCTATGTTGCTTTTGTCTTTTAGCTACAAATACTTTTGCTCAATCTGCTGGCGCAACTTCAGCAGGGCTAGCAGGGACAATAAAAGACTCTACAGGTGCGGTAATTGCTGGGGCGCAAGTGCTGGTAAAAAGCCCTGCTACAGGTTTAGAGCGAGAAGCAACCACAAATGAATTAGGAGGCTTTACTATGAGTTTATTGCCTCCTGGAGAATATGACATTAAAGTTGCAGCAGATGGTTTTAGCCCACAATTAAGACGTTTGCTACTTACACTTGGACAAGTTATTAATTTAGAAATAGAGCTTGCAACAGGCGCAAGCCAGGAAGTTATAGAAGTAAGCGGTGCTACACCAATTTTAGAAGTAAACAAAACCGAAGTTAGCACCACAATTGACCGACAAAGAATAGAAAATCTGCCAATTAATCGACGAAATTTTTTAGATTTTTCGCTTACAACACCTGGCGTAAATATTGACCGTCTGCCTATTCAAGGCCCTGCTGCGGCAAGTGGACTTTCTTTTAATGGACAAACACCTAGACAAAATAATATTACTATTGATGGACTAGATAATAATGATTTAGGGTCGTCCTCTGTTCGTTCAACATTTAGCCAAGACGCTGTGCAAGAATTTCAAGTTGTAAGCAATAGCTATTCTGCTGAGTTTGGCCGGGCTTTAGGTGGCATTGTCAACATTGTTACTAAATCTGGAACAAATGAATATCATGGATCAGCATTTCTTTTTAACCGTAACCAAGACTTAAACGCTCGTAACGCTTTTGCTCGTAGCAATCCGCCTTTTTCACAATATCAATTTGGTTTTTCTATGGGCGGCCCGATTGTTAAAAATAAACATTTTTTCTTTAGCTCTTATGAACGGCTAGACGTTACTGCTACTAATTTTGTAACAATTAGCGATCTTGCTATTGGTGCATTAAATCGCTTAGGTTTCCCTACTAGAAATGGAGATATTCCTTTTGAGCAATTTAATAACTCTTTTCTAATTTCTACACGTAGCCAGCTAAGTAATAAAGATACATTATCGCTACGCTATAATTTTTCTCGTGGTGTAGATGAAAATTTACAAGCTTTTGGCGGGTTAGTCGCCCAAAGTGCTGGCGGACTTGGACAATTGCGCGATGATGCTATTGCTGCAACAAATACAGCAATTCTTTCACCTCAACTAGTTTTAGAGTCTCGCTTTTTATATGCCCGACGTAGACAAGTAATTGATAGCCTTGACCCAAACCTAGGCCCGCTACTTAATATTTTTGCTGATGAAGGTTTGATTTTTTCAGGACGAAATACATTGCTACCACAACCAAGACTAGAAAGAATTTACCAAGTTTTTAATAACTTTAGCTTTTCAACTTCTCGACACTCAATAAAGGCTGGAGCAGATTTATATTTTGTTACTTCTGATGAAGATAAAACCGCGCTACCTGTAGTTTATGGCGGTTTAGCCGTATTTCAGCCAATAGATTTTGCTATGCAAACCGGCATTCCCGGACTTCCAACTATTAGCGCGTTACAAAACTTAGATCCAAGCTTGCGAACTCCTGCACAAAAAGCTTTTTTAACCGTTGCTTTTGGTACAATTCCGGGCTTAGGTGCTGTAGGTGATTTGCCGCTTCCAGCAGCCTTTGTTCAAGGTTTTGGCAATGCTTTTTCAGGAATTAAAAGCAATTACATTTCTTTCTTTGTCCAAGATGACATTAAAATTAAGCCTAATTTAACCTTAAAACTAGGTGCGCGTTATGACCGCGAAGGCTTAGACGATCCTTATCCAAGCACTAGCGGCAATCACCTTAGCCCAAGAATTGCTTTTGCTTACACTCCCGGAAAAAGCAATAAACTTTCAATTCATGGGGCTTATGGGCTATTTTATGGAGTTACTCAAGTTGGGACAATTTTTGCAACTAAAATTGTGGATGGAGTAAGAACTAAAACAGCACTGTTAATTTTAGGAAATCCTGCAAGACCTGGGCAACCAGCTATTAATCAAGCATTGATAAAGGCTTTTTCCCAACCCGGACGGCGTTTTCCTGAAAATGGACAATTTCCAGCCGAGTTAGCTAATACAATTTTTCCTGTTAGAACATTTGTCCCTGACCCTAATTTTAAGAATGCTTATGCTCATCAAGCTAACTTTGGTTTTGATTATTCCATAAATTCCAATACGGTTTTAACGGTTAATTATCAGTTAGTTCGAGGCTTACATTTGCTTAGAAGTCGAAATATTAATCCCATTATCAGACCTGAACTTGGTGATCCAGGTGGACGAGTTTTTCCAGATCGTGGAGATGTTTTTAGTTTTGAAGGTAGCGGAGATAGTTATTATCACGGCGTAAGTTTACTGGTTAATCGTCGGCTATCTAATCGAATTGGTGGATTAATTACTTATACCTATTCAAAAACATTAGATAATTTTGTAGATTTTCAAGCTGAACAAGAAGAAGTTGGAGATTCATTAAACTTGGTTGGTGAGCGTGGTTTTTCTGTAAATGATGTAAGACAACGATTTGTTGCTAGCGGAACATTTGACATAGGTTATAGTCAAAATGTTTTCTTAAAAGATTTTCAACTATCAGCAATTATTACTGTAAATTCTGGACGACCTTTTAACTTGTTAGCGGGTGTAGACTTAAACCGCAATGGTGATAATCCTCCAGGGGATCGTCCGGCTGGAATTGCTCGCAATGCTGGCATTTCACCAAAATTTGCTAGCTTTGATATGAGATTAACTAGAATGATTCGCCTAAAGGATCGCTATCAAGTTAACTTGACATTAGAAGCCTTTAACCTTTTCAATAGAGTAAATATTCTTTCACTAAACCGAGTTTTTCCGCCTAATGCAGATGGTAGCTTTAATCTACCACCAATGGAAAACGGGCGTTTTATCGCTACACCAGACCGTTTTCGCGATGCTAGCCCAGCACGACAACTACAATTAGGCATCCGGTTTAGCTTTTAGCAAAATCTTTTTTGAGGAAAATTTTTAAGATAACTATGTCAGAAAAACCTAAGTTAACGACTAAGAAAAAAATACTTTTTTCTTTTTTTATTCTTTTTATTGCACTTATTACTTTAGAAGTCGGTTCACGACTACTTGACCGCGCACAAGGCAACCAACTAGATGTTTATAAAAGATTTTCCGATAACCCAAAGCTTGGTTATGAATTAGTTCCAAATCACAAAAGAATTAATGAAAAGAAAAACCGAGAGGCTCTTGTAATCAACTCTTTAGGCTATCGCGGCCCAGAATTCAGTGCAGAAAAAGCCGCCAGCATGACTAGAATTTTATGTATTGGTGATTCTTGCACCTTTGAAGGTATTCCAGAAACAGCACCTTATCCAAGGCAGCTAGAAGATTTACTTAATCAAGGTAAAGAGCAAAAAGCTTTTGAAGTAATTAATGGTGGTGTAGAAGGCTATGATTCAAATAAAGCATTGGAAAGATTAAAGTTATCGCTAAAGTATAAACCTGATATAGTTACAATTTATATTGGTTGGAATGATCTCTACATTAATGATCCTGAAAGAATTATGAATGAAGCGCGAACAGGGGTAATTGCAAAAATTTCCAATATGCTGCAATACTCACGGTTTGCTTCTAAGTTACGTAGTCTAATTTTCTTAAAACTACGGCCTAAGTTTAAGACAACAGAACCGATAAACTCAGCTAAATATCAAGACTTTGTGCCTAGCTGGTATATAAATAATGTTAAAGAAATGATTTCACTAGTAAAAAGCAACAATGCTAAACCAATACTAGTAACATTACCATCTATTTTTCATAATAAAATTTCGCCTGATGCACTAGCAAAAGCGCAAATGCCACATTTTACAAATAGCAGTGCAGATATGATTTTACTAACAGAAAAGTACAATAAAATCATCAAAGAAATAGCTCAAGAAACTAATATACCGTTGATAGATTTAGCAGCAAAATTTGACCAATTACCTAACAAAGAAGAGTTATTTTTTGATGCAATTCATATCTATAACCCCAGCAAACCGATTGTAGCAGAAGAGTTTAAGACAGTAATTGAAAGAATCTTGTCAGCAGAAAATACCGAAAAAACCCTTATAGAAAAAGCTAAATTAGATAATTAAAATTATTACACTGTAAACAAAGTTTTCTGAGGTTTTATCTCTTAAAGCCCCAACGGGGCGGCATAGTTGTAGCGTAAGGTCTCAACCTTACGTATGATAGCATAGTATTTACAGAGTCACGTAGTGACGACATAATTTAAATATTGTGTTAATTAGGTTTATTATGTTGTCGCTACGTGATTCTAGTTATGTATAATCACTAGGCTTAGGTCTTACGACCTAGGCTACAATTATTTCGTCCCTTCAAGACTCAAGAAATTCAAGAAATATTAACTTACTTAGTTTACGCCGTAATTATTAGGACACTAAAAAAAGTGTACTACCCTAACTTATATTTAACTTAGTCCAAACCTATAATTTTATTGTTGCTATTACATTTAGTTTAAGGAGAAAGCAAAATGCTTTGGAAAATATTTTTAGCAATAATAATTTTAACAACTAATAGTTTAATAAGTTCAGCAGTTGGTTTAATTATAGGTGCATTAATTGGTGGAAACTTTTTTACAGGTTTTGAACTTTTTGGACTACGTGGCTATGAAGCTATGGGAGTTTTAGGACTTATAATAGGATTTGCTCTTGGTACAGTTACACCAATACTACTACTTGGCTCAAAATTCGTAAATTGGCTAAAGTAATTTGTTAGCTTTCTAGTTTTTTCTCTTTCTTCGATTACTTTTCTAATTTCTTCTGGCATTTCTATGGATTTGCCTAATTTATAATCTGCCCAGACCATAACGCTATAGCCTGATGCTACTATGGTTTCAGTCCCAGCTAGGAAAATTGCGTAATCCATTTGAAAAGAACGATTTTTAACAGTGGAAACCCTTACACCTACTTCTAATTGTGCTGGGTAATGAACTTGTTGGATAAAATTAAGATTGGCGTGTGCTAGGGTTGGGCCTTGTAGCAAGGAGGGTTGTAGCTTTAAGTCTAGGGTTTCAAAATAATTAATTCTAGCTGACTCACAGTAAACAAAATACTTAGTGTTATTGACGTGTCCAAGTGCGTCCATGTCTCCCCAACGAACATCTACACTTGTCCAACTTTTGAAATCCGAACGTTTTATAACAGATTTTTCCAAAGCTAAACTCCTAAGTTTTAACTGTTGTTAATCCTAGGGTTAAATATTGTTAACCCTAGGATTTAGCTTTTAAGCTTTAACTTCTAATTTAGCAATTTCTTCGTTGTACTGATCTTGAGTAATAGCACCTGACTTAAGTTGTTTACCTAGTTCAGTAAGCTTATTAGCAGCTTCTTTATTAGCATCCAAAGAAGCTTTGTTGGCTTGGTATTCTTTTTCACCTTCGGCTTTCTTCTCTTTGAAAATGCCTTTCATTGCATCAGCAGAAAGATTGCCATTAGATTCAAAATATTTAATAGCAACTTGTCCGACGGCGTGAGTAGTTGCATAACCAGCAACAGCACCTACAACGCTACCAAAACCGGGAACAAGTTTAGCTAAACTGGAAACTGCCATTCTAGCACCAGTACCTACACCCAAAGTTCCTAGTAAGGCTTTAATGCTGGTTTTGTTCATTTCTTGACCATAAAGTCTACCTAGTTCTACTACCATTTTCATTTGTAAGGATAGCACCATAACATCCCCAACTAGAGGAACAGGAACAGCACCAGCTAGAGCAGCTAAAACACGGTGTAATTTAATGACATCATTTGATTCTTCTGTACGAGCAGCTTTGCCAGGTGCGCCAAGACTGCTAGCAACACTTCCTTGGCTTATTTTTAATACATTTTGCAAGTTAGCAACTTCTGATTCTGGAATATTCCAATGTGTTTGTAATTTGTCTAACACTGCTTTTTCGTCTGGGTCACAATCTCCGTCTGCATGTGCTAGCAAGTAAGCAGCAGAAAAAGATTGGTGTCTAGCTTCTTCTGATTGTAAGACAGATAAAATAGTGTCTAGTTGTAGATCTTCAGCTAATAAATTATCAACTGTGTATTCTCCAGGCAATTTGCTATCGGCTAGGGCATCTTTGATTGCATCTCGTTCTTCGTCGGCAATTACTCCATTTGCTTTTGCTACAGCAACTAATAATTGCAATGAGGCTAATGCTTCTTTTGAGTCCATTAATTTGCTCCTTAAACTATTTTTCCAGAAATTTTAATTCAAGTTAACTAAGTATTTTTTACTACATTGTAAATCTAGTAATGTTCAGCAATTATATAAAGCAAAGCTTTATTTAGCAAACGACCATTTACAAAATCAACCTAAAAATTTAGTTATTCTTATTAGTTGATTGGTTAAAAAGTGCAATCCCTCGCCAAAGAGAATCTCCTGTCTCATAAAGTTTACTTAAAAATTGACATAGCTCTTTTGCTACTTTTTGAGGTGAGGCTAAACGCTCATTAGGAAGTAATTTAAGGAATGAAAGGGCTGCTTTTTCATCCTGAAATTTACCTAATTGATTAATAATGGGAATTAAAGATTCAAGTAATTCTTCTGTTTCAAAGTCATTAGTAGGTTTAGCAAATTTTTGTGCTAGCAATAAATAAAATTTTGCTGTCATTTCAGCAGAAATATTACTTTCTTCAAATAGTTGATAAAAAAGTGTTTGTCGTTCATCTGGATCTAAAAATTCTGCTGAACCAAAAACAGGTAGCAGTTCATAAGCTAGTTCACAATCTAAATTATATTGGTTAATTTTATGAAAAAATTCTGCTGTTCCTAATTCTTTAACTTGTAAAAGAGAGGCTTTTGTTAATTTAGTGGCAAGGGTTTCTAGCCCAGCTTCCTGCGCCCAATTTTGACTAACATAAGCTTGTGCTGCAATAGATAGTTGTTTACGTTTATCTTCATTAAGAAAAATAGCAAGTGTTTCATTAAGTGAGCTATCAATTGGCACAGTTTGGAGGTTTGTTTCTAGCTTTAAGGCACAGCCAGCTTTTATAGCTAATTCTATACGTCGGTCTTGTTCATCGGCAATTTTTTCTTGAGCATAAAAGGCCGTAGCAACTCCGCAGTATAAAAGCTCATGAAAAGAATTATAGCCAGCAGCAGAAAAGGCAAAGTCTATGGCTAAATAATTTTCTGAAACATTAAAGTCTGTTAACCAAGTTACGCGCTCGCCTCGCAAAGGCTCACCTCGATAAAGCGGGCCGGCAGCAACAACTAAATGAAGATCTTTATTTTCCAAAAGTTTTGCAACCAAATTTTTTAACCCTATTGCTGCATTTGCATCACCTCCGCCACCAGCCGTAATCCAAACAGCTAACTTATTTTCTGGAATACCAAGAAGTTTCCTAGCCTCGTTACGTGACCTTAGCTCTACACGTTCGCGCAGCATAATTGGGCCTAAATATTTAACTTTTGAAGTAATTTGTGCGGGAAATTCTGTTGGCTGACTACCAATTTCTTGAGGAACTAAAATCTTGTCATAATGATTTAATAAGGGTTGAATGTGGGCTTGAAAATCTGCTTTCATTGCTCGGTTAACAAAAACTTTTGAGCCTGGCCCATCAAGTGCATAAAGCAATTCTCCAAAAGAGCCTCCTGGAAAAGTATCTACAAGTAAAATATCAGGTTTAATTAACCCTAGGCTATGCCAAACCCATTGCCGAGCAAGTCTTAAGTAGTCTTCTTTAGGAATTTGAGATTCACGAATAGAGGTTTTACTAGGAATCTTAAAAGCTGCAAAACCTTCTGTAAGTGCAAGAGCGCAAGCTTCTGAGGAAGTTAAAATATAAATATCTGGATAAATGGAAGCTAAACGCCCTAAGCGACGTACCCATTTAAGTATTGCAATTACTCTAGTTAAATGACCTAGCCCAGCACCATTAATAGCATAAGCTACTATGCTTAAGCGTTTACTCATGAAATCTCCACAGATGAATAATCATAATCATCATTGCTATCATAATAGCTACTTTGCTGCAAAGTAGGTTTTTGATAGTAATATTCGTGGCTATAACTATAACCAGGGTGATTAGTATAATAATAATTTACTTCATTAATATAGCGGCCATTATATCGGCCTGCTGTCATTAAGTCCCACCAAAGCATATCGCGGCGGTAATCATAATAGTCATAATCATCAAAGTCATAGACTGTATCATAGGATTTCCAGAACTTGTTGCGCTTCTCAAAAAGCTTTTGTCTTGGGTCAAAATTTAGAATTTGTGCGTCCCTATCAGGTACAAAACCATAGTGATATTTTGGACGTTGATATTTAACTACTTTTCTATTAAGTTTATAAACGTATTCTTGTAAAACTTCTTTTTCAGCTTGTTGTTGATGAACTACCATTTCTTTTAGATATTCAAGCTTTTTTTCTAGACCATGAAGTTTTTTGATTAATGCCTCACGAACACGATCACCTTGCGCCCATTGAAAAAGCTGTTCTCGGTCTACATATTGAAGGTGTTGACGAAGTGCTGTTTGACATTCTTCTAAAACTACTTGTGGAAGATTATTAAGACGATAAGAAGATTTTTCTCGTAAATCGATTAGGTATTTTACATCATTAATTTGTTTTTCTGCTACAGTTAATTCTTGGTAAGTGTCGTCGTGTAGTTGTTTTATAGGTAAGTAGCTACTACGAATATCATAAAAAGTTTTACCAAATTTTTTTTCAATCGCGCTACCTGCCCGCCAATCTCGATAATAATCTAGTTGCCAAACTCTACCTACATAATCAGGTGTTCCATAACTTCGTTGGATTAATTGTAAAAATCTAGGTTCACTTTCATAACGCATTACTGCATCTTTTAACATTGTACAGTTTTGGCGAATTGTATCGGCATTTATTACTAGCTCACCTGAAACAGGGTTTATTAGCTCTTCTCGGCGTAAATAACGCTCATCATTATCAATATTGTTAATAGTTTGTGTGAGCCTAGCATGTTCTTCATTCATGGTCATAAATGGGTTTTTTGCCTCAAATTGACCATAACCTGTATACTCACGGACATTGCGAAAAGCCTCTTGATTTAATGAAGGTAAGTTTACCCTAACAAGTTCGTCTAAAGTTTGATCATAAGCTGTTTGTAGTTCATTTCCACCTTGGTTATGTTTTTGAAAAGAACTTCCCATATTAGCAATAACATTTTGGATTTCATTAATTTTAGCTTGGCCTTGAGATACAAATGTAGTAGCAGGAATTGGCATAATTATTTAGTATTTTTTTAAGAATTTTAAGAATTTCAAGAATTTTAATTTGTGCAAGTTTATCAGAGATAAGTTAGTTAACACAACCTTTGTAAAAAACAAAAATTAGGATTTTCCTTAGCCATTAAGCTTAAAAAATAAAATTAAATAAATGGTTTTGATTGATAGTCAAAACCTCTTAACTATAGTAGTATTGCAGCTTACAAAAAATAAAACTTATCTAGCTCTAATATTTACTTTAAGGAGATTACTATGCAACCACGTGAAGCTATTGCGTCACTACAATTATTAGTTGCTGTAGCTAAAGCAGATGGCAAAATAGAAACTTCTGAACGAGAAGCTTTAGAGGACTCATTAAAAGATTTAACTTTGCCAGTAGACTATAGCATAGATAAACTACTTTCTCAGGAAGTAGTATTAGAGGCTGTAATTAATGAAGTTAAAGCTCCTGAAGCTCAAAAAGCTGCTTTTAAGTCTGCTTACCTACTAGCACATGCTGACGGACATTTTGCTAAAGAAGAACAACATTTATTATCAATGTTACAACAACGTTGGAATATTTCTAATGAAGAAGTTACAGAACTTAATAATAGTGTAAATATTGCAAATGCTACAGTTACTTCTAATGTAGCAACTGTAGATACTTCTGAGCGTGGTGCTGTAGTACAAAAAACTATCCGTAATTACCTAATCTTAACTTCACTTGCTGGAGCAATACCTATTCCATTAATTGGTGACTTGATGGTTATTCCTTTGCAAATGAAAATGATGATGGATTTAGGCAAGATTTATGGGTTTAACTTAGATAAAACCACGGTTAAAGCTATGTTAGGTTCACTAGGTGTAGGTACTGGAGCAAGAATAGCAGTTTCTAGTTTAGCAAAATTGGTTCCAGGCTGGGGTAGTGTTGTAGGTGCAACGGCTGCATTTTCTACTACTTATGCTCTAGGCAATGTTGCTACACAGTATTTTGAATCAGGTGGCAATTTATCTATAGATTCTTTTAAGAAAGCTTTCCAAGAGAAAAAAGAGGAAGGCAAAAAAGAATATGAAAAATCTCGTAGCCAAATAGAAGGAAATAAGGAAGTTGCTAAACAACTAGAAGATTTAGGTAAAGCTCTAAAGGCAGGAAAAATAACTCAAGGTCAATATGACGAAGAAGTTAATAAAATTAATAGTTCTATTTTAATTCTCTTTAATCAATAAAAGTGATATTAATTAACTAAAATTTCTCTTAAAGTTAAGTATTAATTTCTTGTCTAAAAAGCTTTAAATTAGATACCTTGATCTTTTAAGGCTATTTCAATTAATATTTACTTACCGACGCAAAAAATTTTATTCACTCAACAGCTTGAATTATTTCCTCCATCATTAAAATTCAGGAAAAGCGGTGGAGTGCTTAACAACAAATCACTAATGGAGACCACCAATGCTAAAGTTAAAAAGAGTTGTTTTCCTTTTGGTGTTCTTAAGTGCTATTGCACTTAACTTAGACTTCACTGTTACAGATGCTCAAACAAAAGGTAAGCCCAAAGCTAACTCAACAGCAACTGAAACAAAGAAAACTCCTAAATTAACACCTTTACCAGTTCGCCCTGGTGTTGATTATTCTGTCTTTGACCATGCTTCCCATAGTCCAGATTGTCTTAGCTGTCATATTCCTGATCGAGTACCAACATTTACCGATAAGCGAATTAAACAACCAGACATTGCCAAAAAACCTTTTACTTATGATGACCGTGTAACTCAATTTCCTCCTCATGCTGCGTGTGAAGAATGTCACTCAATAGTACAATTTTCTTTCCCTGTACCTGCAACAAAAGGATTTTGCCAAATCTGCCATGAAGCTGATAAAAAGACAGTCCTCTCTGTTTTTCCTGAACAAAGAGACGACCAATTTGGAATGAGGTTTCCTCATGATATTCATGTTGGTATTAAGTCAAAAAGTTATAATGTTGGCCCTAAAGTAGAAGAACTAACAGATGAACAAAAACAACTTCAAGCTGTTTCTATTTCTTCTGGTTGCAGCGAATGTCATGTTAAAGATGGTAAAGATAAGGATGAAGAAAATTTTTCTGTTCCCTACCATCCAGAATGCGCTCGTTGTCATAGCGAAACCCCAACAGATGCGGCAGCTAAAGACGATCCTAAGTTTAAGCTAAAGAATGAAAAACCTTACATGAAGGAATGTTTAGAATGTCATAAACCTTTTATGGCTCCACGTCCTGTAGTAAGAGATGTAATTGTACAAACTGATCCACCACCAAAATTTAACCCTGAAAAAATCAACCCTGATAAACCTTATAAGAGTACAGCAATACCTTTTACTCACTCTTATAGCTCTCATGAGCAAGATCTACTAAAAGAAAAGGTTACAAAACTAGGCCCAGACAAAAAGCCTGTCCTAGATAAAAATGGCAAAGAAGTAAAAGCATTTCCAGAGCTTAAATGCCAATATTGTCACGAAGATGCAGCTAAATCTAAACGAGTACAAGGTATTTTAATTCCATCTGCTGTTAAATCCTGTATTCCTTGTCATAACAATGGTAAAGGTGGCTTAAAATCCAAAGGACACGAGCTTACTTTAGGTGAAATTATTAATTTAAGGCCATAAAGTTACTTTCGTAAATATAACTAAGCCTTTATTTATTTTGGAATTAAACTTATGAAGGCAAAACTACAAATAAGTTCTACTGTTGGTAATGAATCGTTTGATTATGAAATAGTCAAGCCAGAAACCAAAATAGGACGTTCTCCTCAAAGTAATGATATTGTATTGATTGATGTTCAAATTTCACGTGAACATGCAACCATCAACCGCAAAGGAGAATATTTTTTCTTAACAGACTTGCAAAGTGCTAATGGGTGTTTTGTCAACGGGAATCGTATTTCTGGAGAACATTTAATTAGTGCAGAAGATATACTGCAAATAGGAAAATACTTATTAAAACTCCACTGTGAAAAAGAAGTTTTGCCTGTTGCTAAAACTGTAGCAAGTCAATCGGCTCCTTCTCACACTGTTTTACTACGCGCTCCGGTAAATGCTTCAATGCTAATACCTAAAGTAGATTCCGGGAAAATGCCTGATGATTTTAGCACTCCAGATTTACTAAAGAAAGAAATGGAGCAACTGCGTAAAAAGTCTGATGTATTAAATTACCTCTATGAATTAGGTAATATGTTTAATTCTGTTTTTGCATTAGAAGACATTTTTGCTCGGATGTCTGAAATGCTCTTTCGTGTTACTCCAGCCGAACGTTGTATTGTTCAACTTAAAGACACAGATACTAAAGAACTAATGGTTAAAGCTGTTAAGTTTCGATCAGAAGAAAATAACCAAGATAAACATATCACTCCACCTAGTGCAATTGTTCAACAAGTAATGCAGGAGCAAGCAGCACTACTTCTGCTAGATGCTCAAGATGCGGGCAAAGGAGGTATGACTGCTGTTTTTCAAGGGGTTCAATCTGTTATTTGCGCTCCACTAATTGTAGGGGGTCAAACTGTTGGTGTAATTTATGTAGATAATCGTAAAAGTTCCAAAGGCTCTGAAATTCCGAAAGTTTTTGGCTCTGATGACTTAGATTTGTTAAGTGCTATTGCATCACAAACATCTATGGCACTTGATAATGCAACGGCTCATAATCGTCTTATGAAAGAAGCTTTAGCACGTGAAGCTTACGGGCGGTTTTTACCTGATAAGGTTGTAAATAAAATTTTAGAATCTCCTGAATCACTTAAATTAGGTGGCACAAATGTAGAAGCAACAATTCTATTTGCTGATGTACGTGGCTTTACACCCCTTTCAGAAAAACTACAACCACAAGAAATAGTTGAGCTTTTAAATGAATATTTTACTAATATGACTGATATTATTTTTTCCCATCAAGGCATATTAGATAAATATATGGGTGATGGTTTGATGGCTCTATTTGGTGTAGCTTATGATGACCAAGAAGCAAAAGAAAATGCTCCTCTAAATGCAGCAAAAGCTGCTATTGATATGCAAAGACGAATGGTAATGCTTAGAAAGAAGTTCTACGAGCAATTTGGTCATGAAGTTAATATAGGTATCGGTATTAATACAGGAGTGATAACAGTAGGTTTTATAGGTTCAAACCGACGTATGGAATATACTGGTATAGGCGATCCTGTAAATTTAGCTGCTCGTTTAGAAGCAAATTCTAAAAATTCTAGTACTCATATTCTAATTAGTTCTGCTACTTATGAAAGAATTAAGGACAAAATTGTTGCTAACCGCTTACCACCAATAGAGGTAAAAGGAAAAAGTGAGCCTCAAGAAGTTTACGAAGTAGTTTGGGAAGAGTAGAACAATACTTCTTTTAATTTCTAAATGTAGCTCAGATGTCAAATTCTCTAACGGGCAATCTTTGGATTGCCTGTTTTTATTTTGATTATTGAGAAAGCCCAAAAAAATTTTGTATTAAGAATAATAGGTTAAATATAATGGTAGAAAAATTTAACGTAGTAAATATAAAAGAAAAGTTTGCTAAATTTAGTGAGTATTGGACACCTAAAATAGCAGCAGAACTAAATGGTCAACAAATAAAATTTGCCAAGTTAAAAGGTGAATTTTTTTGGCATTTTCATGAAAATGAAGATGAACTCTTTTTAGTAATAAAAGGCAAACTACTAATAAAATTACGTGAGCAAGATATAACAATTAATGAAGGTGAATTTTTTATTGTCCCAAAAGGTGTAGAACATTTGCCAGTTGCAGAAGAAGAATGCCATGTTATGTTAATTGAGCCAGCATCTACGCTAAATACTGGTAATATTCATAATGATATAACCCTAGAAAATCTAGAAAATATTTAGATACTACTATTTTCTTATACTATCCATACTACGGTAATTTTCTTACCTACATAAAACACTGTTCTTAAAAAATGTCAATTATAACATTGCAATATATATCTGCTAATTAAAGCTAAGTAATTATTTATCTTGACTTAAAAAGAGAGAAATGAAAAACTACCTAAGTTATTAGAAATCTAGACAAAAATTTTCACAATTTCTTATTCAAAAAATATCTAATTTTTCATAAATAATTCCAATTAAAGCTTATATATAATTATTTTTATTTTCTAACAATAAATTTAATAAACAAATGGCCCCTACCCTAACTAATCCTTGCATCTGGAGGTTTTATGTATTACTTAAATAAGCTAACTCTTGGAGATATTCTTGCTTGTCGTAACGGTTTAAGAGAATTGACCACTGGGTCTAAATCTATGGAAGAAGGAGCAGAGCAAATAGTACGTTATTTCTATCATCAGTTAACAGATGAGACAGAAAAAAAGCTTGTATTTTAGCACGTATTTATAAGACTTTTTCTTATAAAGACCTAGATTCGTCCTTACGTACTTTTGCAAATAAATTACCTATTGGTCAAGATATAACAGATCAAACTCGTTGTTTAGTCTTAATGGCAACTATAGGGGAAAAAGCTTCGTGGAATTCCCGTCTACTTTCTCAAGGCCATCAAGCTATACCACTGCCTAGCGAGTCAGTGATTATTAAACTGCCAATGATTTCACAATTAATTAAACAATTAGGTTTAGAAGTTCATTCTGTAATTAAACCAAACCCAACAATGTTAGTAGATAAAGAGGAAAAACTTTACAATGTGTTTTTTATTGCTGATGCTTTAGGTAGTCCCTATATTCCTGCACAAAAAGACTTTGTAATTCCTTATGGAGTTAAATCTGTGTTAGGGTTTGGAAGTTTGTTGCCTGGAGGGGATTTAGTAGTAACAATTTTATTTCTAAGGGTAAAAATAAGCTCAGAAACAGCAGAACTATTTAAGACCCTAGCTTTAGGAACAAAGGTTGCGTTACTTCCATTTACTTCTGGCAAAACATGGAAATAATTAATAAAAAAACAACTTAGAACAACAAAGGCTATTAAAATTACTTAATAGCCTTTTTATAAATTCTGTAATTTTTTGTAAATCCTTTTACGCGCCTAAAACATCTAAAGCACGTCGATAATACATATCTCTAACAGATTTGCCATTATAACCGCCATTTATTCTGTAGGTAATAGCATCAAAATTTCTTGAGTCAGCAAAAGAATTTAAGTTACGACTATTCCAGTACCAACCAGCAACACGAAAGCCTACATCAGGATCAGAAGCGCGAGTTGGGTTTCTTTCTAGGTCAATTCCTAATGC
Source organism: Blastocatellia bacterium (assembly GCA_016713405.1). Taxonomy (NCBI): domain Bacteria; kingdom Pseudomonadati; phylum Acidobacteriota; class Blastocatellia; species Blastocatellia bacterium. Next base: position 32,439 of record JADJPF010000016.1, on the reverse strand, counting down.
TGCACCCGCAGCGCGATAATTAGCTCGTCCTGTTAATTGAATTGGCCCACGACCCTTAAAACGTACTCCATCACCAGGTTGAGTATTACCTAAATCACGACGACCTTCATAAGCACGCCCACTAGCTAATTCCTCAAAGTATTTTAGTTCTCCACTTTCTTGAGCAAGTTGGGCTAAAAAGGCAGCTTGGCGTTCTGGTGTATTAATCTTAAATTCAGCCATTGCTTTATTTAAGGAAGGCAAATAAGCTTGTGCTTTAGCATCAGATAGCGAAGGCATAATACGCTTTAGTTCTGCAACAGAAACTCCACCTTTAATATCTCCACTTGGGCCTGTATTTCTAACAGGAGCAGAATTATTAGTCTCATTACTAGCAGTTGGACGACTTTGAGTAGATGAAGAACTTGGACGAGTTACTCCATCTATTCCACCAGGTATATTAAGCTGTTGACCTACATAAATCATATTAGGATTTTTTATTTGTGGATTAGCCATCATCATGTCGTTTAATCCAACTCCGCTACGAGAAGCAATACCAGATAGAGTATCGCCTGGACGTACCATATAACTACCTCCTGCCATAGGGCTTTCTGCTGGAGATTGAGCTTTTGATACAGACATACCAGCTAAATTTCCTGTCCCTGCTTGAGAAGGTATATTAATTTGTTGACCTGGATAAATTAAATTAGGGTTTTTTATTTGTGGATTAGCAGAAATTACATTACTTAAACTAACTTTATTACGTGCAGCTATTTCAGAAAGTGTATCACCAGAACGAACCGTATAAGTATTGTTACTAGCACTAGATATTGATTGAGAGTTGTTACTATTATTAACTCCTGTCACCATAAATTTTCCCCTTGAAATAAATTGATAAGATAAAGTTTTTATTGATGTGTAAATGAAGTAATCCAAGAATAAAAAAATCTTCATAAATTTTTCTAATTTTTCCTGGAAAAACAAAAGGGCTTCTTGTGAAGCCCAAAAAAGGTCTACTTAAAACTCTAGATCTAGGAGGTGAGATAAAAAGAAATTTTTATCTGACGCTAGAAATCTAACGCCAGACTTATCATCATATTTTTATGATGATATAAAACACTTTTCGCTACTTTAATTTGATTTATAGCTGAAGTTAGAGATTAGCAAGTAGGTGTAACTTATTTATTACAGGCAAGTAAAATTTCTGAAACGCTTGGAAAAAATAACAGATACTAAAACTGTATCTGTTATTTTATGATCATATAAAACTTTAACTTTTTGGCTTAGTAAATTCTACCCAATATTTTGCTCTTTCAGCATTACTTTGAGCCTTCATTTTTCTAAAACTTGTTTTGCATTATTTGCCATTTGTGATAAAGCTTTATTAGGTGAGGAAGCAACTTGAGTTAAAGCTTGTAATCGCACATCACTTGGAGAAGCATATTCAGCAGTATCAATTGGTCTACCAGAACGTTTTACCATTTCATAGCGAAAAGTATAGCCAGAAAAAAGGCTAATTATAGCTCTAGTTCTTATTCCTGGAGCAACATTTTCGTTTGTTGCTAAAGTAGCTAAAACGCTAACTCCTTCATCTAAAAAGCCTAATCCATCTATAACATTAAAGTTTCGTTTATCTGGGTCAACTGCTGTTAATTGACTAAGATTACCAAGTTGGTCAGCAACTTCTTTTTCTATTTTTTCAACAGCTTGTTTTTTCTCATTATTATTAGCTCTTTCATAAAATTGTTTTAACGACAAACACCCAGATAAAACAACAGACATACCATTAACATAATGAAGATAGTTAGCATCTTGGGCAAAATGATATCCCAAAGCAATCGCGCTTTGCATAGCTGATTCAGCAGCAACTTTATCACCAGTTGATTCTTTTAATAAACCCTTACTTAACAATGCTAAAGAATATCCTCTTAAAAGTCCTATAGGTGCTGAACCAATATTACTTATATTTTCTTCAATAGGAATAGATTCTCCTACCAATCGCATAGTTTTAAGTCTAGTAGCTTTTTCTAGTTCTGCAATTTCTGGGAGTTCTGCTAATTGTTGGGCTTCTGTTTTAGCTAATTCTAATAATTGCGGGGTAATTTTAGCTTTTTCCTCTGCTCTAAATTCGCTATCAAAAGCTTGAGCAACTACATCCATTTTATCAAATACAGCTTGGTTTTCTGGAATAGTTATAAGTCGTCTTTGAAAAGTCGGCCAATAAATTTCACCTGCATTACCTTCTTCTTGAGGGAAAATTATACTACTAACGTCGATTATCTTAAATGTATTTACTAGATTTACTGTCTCCGCTTGTTTTTTAGCTACTTCTACTTGTTTTTTAGCTGTAGTTGTAAATATTTCTTCTGTCAGAATATTACTTGGTCTTTGACACGCTAGCATTGTAAATAATAATAGCACTACAATCAAAGTTTTGCTTTTTTGAGTCATTGCTTTCTCCAAAAATAAATTATGAAGTTTCCTTGAAAAATTAAGAAATTAAAGGATTTTATCTTTTTCTTCAGAATAAATTAGATAATTTTTTGTTCTGTAAGTTAAGCTATTAAACTAGTATTTCCAATATTTTTCAAGTGCAGAGTTAAAATTATGGCAGGAACTATTTAGCAATTAAATGCTTTAACTCAAAATGTATTATGCTAAAATTTTATTTTATTATCTATTAATTAAAGTTACTTAAACTTGAGGTATTATCTTATGACTCGTAATATATTATTTGCAGTTTTGTTAACTAGCTTAAGCCTTTCTACTCTTAATTTTCCAATAAATCTATCTACTTCTATGACAATTAATAAAACATCTACAAGCTTTGAAACTCCTGCGGATAAATCTCTTTATCAAGCAGAAATTTCTAAATGGCGTGCTGAAACAGAAGCCAAATTAAAGTCTGACCAAGGTTGGTTAGCTGTTGCAGGGCTTTATTGGCTTTCTGAAGGAGAAAATCGTATAGGTACAGATCCAAAAGGTCAGATAGTCCTTCCAAAAGACTCTGCTCCTGCTTATATTGGCTCAATAGTGCTTAATAAGGGTAAAGCCATTTTTCAACCTACAAAAGATGCTAAAGTTTCTGTTTTAGATAACGTTTTAACTTCCGAACTAACTTTAACCTCTGATGTTGACGGTAAACCAGAGATTTTAACCATTAATGATTTATCTATGTTTTTAATTAAACGTGGAGATCATCGTGGGGATCGTTATGGTATCAGGTTAAGAGACAAAAACAGCCCTTTCCGCAAACATTTCACAGGTTTAACCTGGTATGAAGCAGATGAAAAATATCGTATAGAAGCAAAATTCATCCCACATGAGCAACCAAAAACTTTGTCTGTCACCAGCATAATAGGTGATATTACAGAAGAAACTAGCCCAGGCTATGTAGTTTTTACAATTGATGGTCAAAAGTTTGAGTTACAAGCAGAAAACTCTAGCGGTGGCCGGCTCTTTATTAATTTCAAAGACTTAACCAATGGCAAGACGACTTATCCAGCAGGTCGTTTTCTTTATACCGACCCTCCAAAAGATGGAAAAGTTATTTTAGATTTTAATAAAACTGTAAATCCTCCTTGTGCTTTTACTGCTTATGCTACTTGTCCTTTGCCACCTCAACCAAATCGCTTATCAATAAAAATTGAGGCAGGAGAAAAAACTTATCATTATGATGAAGCAGATGCACATAAGTAAATTTAAGTAAATAAAAACGAACTTTCCGATAATTAAAGGAAAAATAACGGCGTGGATATAAGAAAGGCCATTGTAGTTGTTAATCTTTATACTTCTATTTGGAAAAGAAATCTTCGATATTTACATTGCAGTGTATTAATAATGCTGGAAAATCCATCACCAACAAAAACAAAAGCCTCAGCTAATTGAACTGAGGCTTTTTCCATAAAAACTTAGAAAAAACTTTTATAAAACTACAATGGCAGGTTGTGAAGCATTGCCAGCAGAATCAACAACTACAACTGTATTATTACCTGGTACAAGTCCAAGTTTTTTAGCTTTACCTTTAACAGTTATAGAAGTATCCGTATTAGCTTTTATTTTCTTTGATTGATCAACATTATTAATTAGAACTCTAGCATTTGTACCAAATCTAGAACCAATAATAGTTAGATTTTTTCCATCAAATGCTGCTGCCATAATTATCGGTGCAGGTGGTGTTACTGTTAAAACAAAACTCTTGGCATCAAATAACGGAGGATTACCGTTATCAGTCGCGCGTAATGCAACAACAAAACTACCTCTACTACCTGCTGGAGGAGAAATAATTAAACGACCTCTTCCACCACCCATATCTTGAAGGGTGACAAAGCTTGGAGTAGGTGGACGGTCAACAGATAAAGTAATAGTTCCATCAGGGTCAACAGCACTAAAATCAACCATAACAGTACTAGTTTCTGGAACAGTTTGATTTGGAACCATTGATAAAACAGGAGCTTGATTATTACCTTGAGCATTAAGATTAAAGTTTGAAACTACAAAAACAGCACCGCCATTGTTGCGGCCTTGATTTCCCATAGAAGCTGGGGCAGTAATAACTAAATCTGGCATAGTATCATTATTAAGATCGCCTACAGCAAAACGGCTACCAATTTGATCCCCTGTTCGAGGGCCAAGTATTACGCTATCTGGTGGTTTAATTTGCACATCCCTTTGCTCAAAACGATTCCCACCTTTAAGAAAGATCAACGCTTGTCCATTTCGCGCACGTCCAGCCGGATTAGTTGAATTAGGTGCGCCAATAATTAAATCTCTAAATCCATCCCGGTTAATATCTGCTAACAACATTGGAGGAGTGCTTGGAATTATATTTGGTGTTCCTGGATTAATTGAAACTGCACTACCTAATTGATCCCCAGGATTAGCACCTGAAAAAGAAGCATCTGCCATGCTAGTAGCTAAATCTCTTGTTCCAACTAGCGGCGCACTACCATAAAATACATAGGCTTGACCAGAACTAGCCCGTCCATTAGCCATATGTCCTGGCGCACTAATGACTAAATCATCTATTTGGTCAGCATCAACATCCCCAACCAATAAGCCTTCGCCAAAACGAGAATTAATGCTTGGGCCAAAGGCTACAAAACTAGGTGTAACTGGGTTTGGATTACTTTGTAAAGAAATTGGGCCACTAATAATTATTACCCCTCCTGTAGCTTGCCCACTACTATTAGTAAGTCCTGGAGCAGAAACAACTATGTCTTGTCTTCCATCGCTATTTAGATCTCCTGCTGCTACATTTGTACCAAAACGAGCATTAGGGCTATTAATAGTTACAGAGAAAACTATATCTTGACTTCCACCAAGGTCTATTACTTGATTTCCAACAATGCTAATACCTCTTAAAGCTAGTACAAGCCCATTGCCTTGTTGACCTGCAAGAGGTGCGCCAATTAAAAGATCTTGATTTCCATCACCATTAAAATCAGCACCTGCTAAACTTGCACCTATTTGCGCTCCAGCAACCGGGCCTATAGCCAAAAGTCCTGGTCTAACAGTTGCCAAGTCAATAGTTGAAGAATTAAAACCTGTGCCACCAAAAAAGGCATATAATTCCCCAGCATCATTACGAGAATTATTAAGACCATCTCCACCTGGAGCCGCTATAACTAAATCTCGTCTTCCATCAGCATTAACATCAAATAAGCCAACATTTGAGCCAAGTAAGTCAATTACATCTGCACCTATTATTCGCACATCCCCAACATTATTAGCTAAATCAAATGTGCCTCGAAAATTTGCTCCACCAAAAAATATTCTTACTTCTCCACAACGAACCCTATTAACTCCTCCATCGCTACTAGGCATCCCAACAACTAAATCATCTATTCTATCTCCATTAAGATCCCCAACTGCTACAGATGCCCCAGCCATAGTTTCCGCCCTACCAAAAATGCTAATATCTGCTGCACCTGTGTTGGCTAAATCTACTGTCACATTCATATTTTGTTGAGCATCAACATAATGTGCTGGAAATAAACTTATTATTAAGGCAAAAAACACCCCTAAAATTATTAGTAACCTGCTAAGGTTTCTTTTTTGACTCTTCACAAGCTTTCCCCCCTTTTTAATTTAGTTAAATCTTATTTTTTGATCTACTAACCATTGCTGATACCAATCTGGAAATTCTATCGCCAGTTTGCGGCTTAGTTGCGATTCTACTGTTGTTTGAACATGTTCGACAAATTTTTCTGCTGGCATTTTCTGATATTTACTGGCGTTTATTCCTGATTGTAACTCAGATTGTACATTAGTAAGTAGTTTCTTTTGCTCAACTTGTGGCAAGCCTTCAAAAGCATGTCGCCCAACTTCAATAAAATATTCTTGATATTCTAATTCTGCACGGGTTTTTAATAAACTAGATGCGTTATCAGACTCATACTTATCTACTAAGCTTCTTTTTGTAGTTATTTTAGTAGGAGATTTTGTAGAAGTTTTAGTGCTACGTGCTGGAGGTAGTTGTTCAGCAGGTAGATATTTTCTAATTAAGCTAACTAATAGTCCTCCTGGATTATCAAATTTTTTTCCCCGTTCACATTCAGAATCAAAATATTTTATTGCTTCTAAAATATCTTTTTCACAACCTTGTGAACGGCTAACAATATCTCGTGCTACACCAATATCAACCCCACGTGAAAAAAGTTCTTTAACTACTAAGGGTTCTTCTACAGTGTTTTCTTGTTTTGCTTCCTTAACTTCTTTAACTTCTTTAACTTCTTTAACTTGTTTTTTTGCTCTAGTTCGTTTTTGCTCTATATTTTGTTCTATAGATGAAGATCCTTCTAATTGAGAATTAGAATTTTCTCCTTTAGAACTAACAGGGGGACTAGGTGAAATATCTGCCAACATTTCACTATATGGGATAGATAAAGAGACCCGGCTTGCAAAACCTTCTGCACGAATTAACCAAAGAATTTGACCTTCTAACCGCCAACGAAGAAGAAAACCTTTTTCTACTAGTTTCTGTAGTGGTAACTCTAACTTTTGCATTAGCTGAGAAGTATAACGATAGCGGCGAGCAACTCCTAAATGTTCATAACAAAGATCATTAATATTTAAGGAAAGCTGCACTAAACCTTGTTCAAACTGATTATCCAAGTAACGAAATAAACGTTTTTCCAAAGGCGTTTCTAACTCTTCAAAATAAAAGCTAGCATCCAAATATTTAGTTAATTTTTGGCTAATTGAAGCGGCAATACGGTCTGACCAAAGAACATAGGAAAGTTTTTCTCGCCCAGCAGTTTCATCAAAAAGCTTATATTCCTGAATGATGGAAAAACCCATATTGATAAACTTTTTTCTTTCCTTATCAGCAAAAGCATTAGTTGCTTCAATATGTATACCGGCAAGTTTGCGAAAACTAGACTCAATTCGGCTGTAATAAAAAGTATTAAGCGGCCAACCCAGCTTTTTACATAGCTGGTAACGGGTAAAAAATATTTTCTTTGACCCTCCTTGCTCCCTAGTTAATTCAAACAGTGCCATTAATACATCATCATCTGCGGGCCCAGGAAAACCTTCTTCACCGTGTGGGAAAACCTTCCAATGCCGTTCAACTTGTCGGCCTGCTACTACAATTGTGTCACGAAACTGCAATGGTTCATGACTACGCTGCGCCTTTTTATCTAAAACCGAAACAGGAAAGGTAGCTAAATTAAACTCATCCAAAGAAACACGTACTAATTCTACATGCTCGCTAGTATGTAATTTAGGTCGGTGTTGTTTTGTGCGTGCCTCATGTGGCCGTTTTTCCATACTGCCTCCAAAAACATTTATTCCATTTTCTAATACCATCAAAAACATTACAGCTTATATGAATACATTACATTTACATTTATATTCTTTATATAAACATATATATATGGCAATTTAAGAAAAATCTATCTTACTCTATTTATTACAGTTAACAATTTTTACTTATTTCAAGTGTTAATAATTTTATTTCAACTATTAAGAGTTTTATTTCAAGTGTTAATATAAATTTATCCCAACTGTTAATAACTCTTACTTTCAACTGTTAATAGTTTGCATTCCAACTGTTAATAACCCGATTTAGGACTTGTTTTCAACTGTTAATAGATTGCACTCCAACTGTTAATAAACACTTATTCCAACTATTAATAAGGTGTTACTCCAACTGTTAACACTTTTATTTCCAACTGTTAATAAGAAATCTTTTGAGATCAATGTGATCGCAACTGAGATCGAAACTGATCAAAAGCAGATCAAAAATATAGATCAATTATGATCAACTTTGCGATCACCTTAAATTGATCTGCGATCATATTTCGGTTATTCGATGATCAACTCGATCACTTTATTTTTACTATTAATCAACTATTAACAGTTGTAGTAAGAGTTATTTTCTTCAAAGAACGTTTTTGTATCTAAGTAATGACAAATTAAATAATTTATGAGATAGTAACCGTTAAGTATTTAGCTGAATATTTGTTCTGATAAATACGCAAACTTAATGGGTCTGACAGACTTATTATCATAAATTACAGAAAATCCAATAGTTTTATTTCAACTGTTAAGAGTTTTACTTCAACTGTTAATAAAATTATTTCAACTGTTAATAAAAGTCTGTAACTCAAATAAGGAGTTGATCTTGTCACCAACACGCACTTTAGCAATTTTTAACCAAGCCGGTGGAGTAGGTAAATCTTCTTTAACTAGGGATCTTGGTTATGAACTAACACAACATAACTTAAAGGTTTTACTAGTAGATGCTGACCCGCAAGCCTCTTTAACAGAGTTTTTAGGGTTAAACACTGACCAACTAGAACATAGCCTTTTTGAAGCAATAATTCATCGGGAAAGCTTACCAATTCATTCTATACACGGAATGGATCTAGTTCCTGCAACCATTGATTTAGCTACAGCAGACTTTCTTCTTAATGCAGAAATTGGGCGCGAGCTAAGATTAAGAGAAACTTTGCGAGCAGTTAAAGATAACTATGACTTTATAATTATTGATGCTCCTCCTTCACTTGGAAATATTTCTATCAATGTTTTAGTTGCTGCTGATGAAATATTAATCCCTGTTCAATGTGAAATTAAGGCTCTACGAGGAACAAAACACCTTTTTGATACAATCGAAAAAGTACGGCTTCTTAATCCAAACCTAAAGATTGCTGGTATTGTTCCAACGCTTCTTGATATAAGAACTCGCCTAAATACAGAAACTTATGAAGTAATTCAAACTCGTTTTGGTAGTCGATTAACAGTGTTTCCACCTGTTAGACGTGGTGTAGCCTTTGCTGAGGCTGCCGCACGTGCTATGCCTGTACAACTTCATGCACCTAAGTTTGAAGGAAATAGCGATATTAAAAAACTTGTAGAAGGACTATTAAATGGCTAAAAAACGACTTGGAATAGACGCTTTATTTGCTAGTACAATTGTTCCTGATGCTGATGCTGTAGCGGTAAGAAAAATAGCATTAAATAAAATTATTCCTAACCCAAATCAGCCGCGCCGACGTTTAGAACCAGCCGCTTTGACTGCATTGGTTGAGTCTATTCGTCAAAGTGGGATACTTCAGCCTATTATTGTAAGAGAGTTAACGTCAGGTGAAGCTCCTTATCAAATTGTTGCTGGAGAACGTCGCTGGCAAGCTGCAAAACTCGCCGCTTTAACGGAAATTCCTGCCATTATTCGCACCCTTTCAGATGAAGAATCTCTTCAACTTGCTTTAGTTGAAAACTTGCAACGTGAAGATCTAAACCCTGTTGAAGAAACTGAAGGCTATTTAGCCCTACTTAAACTGAAACTACGAGATGAAATTGAGTTTGCTGCTTTTGTTCGTCCTAATGATACAGACCCCTTTGGCGATGTCTTAAGGCTACTGTTTGCAATGAATAACAATAGAACGGCTCAAAAAGAAGCTCAAGAAAATGGACGAAGCAAAGTTAATAACAACGTTGTTATTAACTTGACCCCAATTGTTGAATCTGTTTTTTCTGCTATAGGTCGTACTAACTGGCTATCCTTTATTCAGCATCGATTACCTTTAAGACGACTTCCGGCAGATGTTTTAACTGCTCTACGAAATGGCAAAATTGAGTATACAAAAGCGCGTGCTATAGGTCGTTTAACTAGCGAAACCTTAAAATGTTCTGAAAGCCAAGCCCTAGCATTAAGAAAAACTATTCTTAATCAAGCTATTACAGAGTCTTTATCATTAATAGCTATTAGACGTTTAATTGAAGCAGAAAAAAACAAATTAACAACAGTTGATAAAAATAAAGTAACAGCTACGGAACATTTACAGGTTTTAACTCGTCAAACAGCAAAAGAATTAAAAGAATTAAAATTATCTCAACTTTCAGAAGAACATCAAAAACAACTTCAAGAAAAACTTGAAGAATTAACTCAACTAGTCGAGCTAGTTAGATCTACTAGTTAGTTTATCCTCTCGTTGCCCGTTCGATGCTTAGTTTAACGATCTTAAAGTGATCATACTCGATCATTTTGAGATCAACTGATCGAGTGATCGAGTTGATCTAAGATCAGCTAAGATAGTTGACTAGTCGATCTGATCCATTTTGATCGAAAAATCAAGTGATCGTGCTTAAAAATAGATCCATTAAAGCGATCTAAAGCTATGGACGGTTAAGTAAACTTACTTTTAACTTTAACAAAAAATAAGGGGCAACCATGGAAAATCAAAAAAACGAATTTGTACATTACCGTACTTGTAACCTTTGTGAAGCAATGTGTGGTGTTGAAATAACGGTTAAAGAAAACAAAATACATAGCATTCGAGGAGATAAACAAGATCCATTTAGTCAGGGGCATATTTGCCCTAAAGCCGTAGCCCTGCAAGATCTCTATTATGATAAAGATCGAGTTAAACATCCTCTACGCCGCAATGGTACAACTTGGCAGCGTATTAGCTGGGATGAAGCTTTTGACGAAGTAGTTCAAGGGATAAAGAAAATTCAAGCTAAACATGGTAAAAGCGCAGTGGGTGTTTATACTGGCAATCCAATGGTTCATAACTACGGATCAATGCTATTTGGGCCAATGTTCTTTAAGAGCCTACATAGTCGTAATCATTTTGCGGCAACTTCAGTTGATCAACTAGCACATCATTTTGTTGGCTATTTTCTTTATGGTCATCAATTATTACTACCTGTACCAGACTTAAAACGCACGGAATTTTTAATTATTTTAGGAGCAAATCCGGCTGTATCAAATGGGAGTTTAATGACCGCGCCTGATGTTGCTGGACACTTAAAACAGATTCGTAAACGTGGTGGAAAAGTTATTTTAATAGATCCACGTCGAACAGAAACTTCAGATTTATCTGACAAGCATCTTTTTATCCGTCCTGGAACGGATGTTTTCCTTCTACTAGCTATTTTACAAGTAATATTTGCTGAAAATTTAGTTCGCCTTGGTCATTTATCTCAATTTACAGATAAAGTTGATGTGATAAACAAACTAGTAAAAGATTTTACCCCTGAAAAAGTCGAGTCAATAACTGGAATCTCTGCAACAGAAATCTATAACCTAGCTAGAGACTTTGCCACTGCTAAAACAGCCGTGTGTTATGGTCGGATGGGAGTTTCTACACAAGAATTTGGTGCAGTATGTCAATGGTTAATTAATGTAATAAACATTGTTACTGGAAATTTAGACCGTGAAGGTGGCGCACTTTTTACCCTACCAGCGTTTGATCCTGTAACAGCACCAGACGCAATTGCTCCTAAAGGAAGCTTTGGCCGTTGGCATAGTCGAGTAAGAAAATTACCAGAATTTGCTGGTGAATTGCCTGTTGCAGCAATGGCAGAAGAAATCTTAACTCCTGGAGACAAACAAATTAAAGCTTTAGTAACTTGTGCTGGAAACCCAGTTTTATCTACACCAAACGGTCAACAGCTAGATAAAGCCTTAGCTAGCCTTGATTTTATGGTATCAATCGATTTTTATATTAATGAAACAACAAGACATGCCAATATTATTTTACCTCCTACCTCATCTTTAGAGCATGATAACTATGATTTAGCTTTTCATCTTTTAGCCATTCATAACACAACAAAATATTCTCAAGCCCTATTTAATGGAGATCCTGATAGCCGTCATGACTGGGAAATCTTTCTGGAATTACTAACTAGAATGGAGTCAGATGGAGTTGTTAGCCAGCTAACTTCAACAATTAAACATAAAGTATTAAAAGCCCTTGGCCCAGCTGGGTTATTAGATCTAGGCTTGCGTTTTGGCCCTTATGGAGCAGGATTAAATCCATTTTCAGACAAACTTAGCCTTAGCAAATTAAGATCTTTACCTCATGGAATAGATATATCTGCACTAAAACCTTGTTTACCTGAACGCTTGCAAAGCAAGTCAAAACGTATTGATTTAGCTCCACAGCCTTTAGTTAAAGACTTAGAGCGAGTTAAAGAAAGATTTCTTAGCAGCACAACAAATAGCAATCAACTACTTTTAATAGGCCGTCGTCATTTACGTAGCAACAATTCTTGGTTACACAATAGCTTAAGACTTGTTAAAGGACGCTCGCTTTGTACATTGATGATAAATCCTGTAGATGCTGCTAAACGCCAAATTTCTAACGGTCAAAAGGTATTAGTTGCCTCTCGTGTTGGTAAAGTCCACATAACAGTTGAAATAACTGATGAAATTATGCCAGGAGTTGTAAGCATTCCTCATGGTTGGGGTCATAACCGCGATAACGTATTATTAGAGGTTGCAAAACAACATGCAGGAGTTAGCGTCAATGACCTTACTGATGAATTAGCTATTGATGCTCTTATTGGAACAGCCGCTTTTAATGGTGTTATGGTAGAAGTTCAAGCTGTAGCAGATGAAATAACTCCCCAAGAAAACATGCCTTTAGCAAAAGCTGTTAATGGTTAATAATTTTTTAACATTGTTGGAGATAGCAAAATTTATGTTATCTCCAACAAAAAGTTTTGTTTCACAAGAAACTAGTGAATCTTAAATTAGAAACAATTTACCATTAATAATTGCAATTTATTCTGCTCCAATAGATTTTAGCAGTTTTTTAACTTTTTTATGGTCGCCTGCTTTAGCATAACAAGCGGCTGTGCTGCCAGTAGAGTCTTTTAGATTGGTATCTGCTCCTGATAATAATAGAATGTTGACAATCTCATCTCGCCCATCAACAGCAGCAAAAAGCAACGCACTCCGCCCATGAATATCAGTAGCGTTAACATAAGCACCTGCTGAAAGTAGCATTTTGACTATCTCTATATCACCGTGAACAGCCGCATGCATTAAGGCAGTTGTGCCAAATCTACTTCTAATCGAAACATCTGCACCGGATTTAAGCAAAAATTTAAGCATTTTTCTGTCCTCTACAGCAAACATCAAAGCTGTTTCACCATAAATATTTGTGCTATTTATGTTTACACCTTTATTTAGCAGAGTTTTGACTTTTTTGATTTCATTGTTGATAACAGTAGAAAAAAGCTCTTCAACATCTTCAGCTATTTCAGGCAATTCTTCTTGGCTATTGTCTATTTGTTTTCGCTCTTCATAATAGCCTAACATTTCCTCTGCTGGAGAAAAAACATAACACCTCCATTATATCCTGTCGTAGGTGTAAGCCTTATATTTGTCATTTTTCCAACAATGATCATTTGTTTTCTTAAAGTGCTGAATCCACTAGCAACAACTGAAATTGAATATTCTTGTTCTGGTAAGTTATCAAAATAAAATTCTCCATTTTCATTAGTAGTTGTGGTTTTCTCATATAAAAAAGCTACTCCTGTTAAAGTAACGTCTGCTCCAATAATAACCGCGTCTTGTTCATCTGTAATTGTACCTTGGATCGAAGCATAGCCCCCTTCCCAAGTAGGATCTGGTAAATTTGGATTATTTAGTTTTGTTTCAACTACAACATTATCACCTATTGGAAGCATAGTTTGAGCTATAGCAGGAGACGCGCTTAAGGCAGTAGCTAGCAAAACACCTGCGGCAAATTTTAGTAACGGTGATGGATTTAACCTAAACTCGCTATTATTAGAAGGCTGAAAGTTAATCTTTTGATCACTTGTTTTATAGTACCTAACACACAATCGACCATTGGACTTTAAGACTAGCTCAAGGGCTTGTTCGCGGGTCATTTCAGAAATGTTATTAACACTTTTGCTGCAATGTTCACAAAATCTTACTTGGTCATTGCCTACCATTTTTTCCCAATCTGCTGAACAAGGGGAAAGCACTTTTAATCGTTGTTCAAAACTTTTTTTACTCATAAAAAAGACACCTCTCCTATCACCTAAAATTTAGGCTAAAAATTTATTATTGAATTATTTAAGAAAGTGATGGTGTTGGAGCAGTGCTAAAAGTGAAAATGTGCTGGAGTAGTTAAAATAACCTTTAGGCAAATCAAGTGCCATAAGCAAAATTATGTAAGCCATTTATCACTAAGCTAATTATAATAATGGACTTAATAAAATTTAATGGATTAACATATAGGTAAATTATCCAAAATACTAAGTAAAAATGTTGGAAAAAATGTAAAGATATGCAAAAATCTGGAAAATTATTTCTATAAATTTTGTAAAGATCAGATAGATAGTTAGCACCTTTTTGACCACCTAAAACTTGTATTTTTAAGCCTTTGAAAATTAAATAAATAGCTCTATTGAGGTCTAAAACTTTTCTGTGTCAAGGTGTCACCAACTGTAATTTGCTCAATACACTTTATTTTTGATTAATTGTAGGATAGTAAGCCAGTTATAACCAGTTTAAGAAGAGGTGATGATATGCCAGAATCCAACGTTCTAACTTCCTATGGAGTTGAAACACAAACATCAGATATTCCAAGTCAACCATGTGTTATGGTGATATTTGGAGCATCAGGAGATTTGACTAAAAGATTGCTTGTGCCAGCACTTTATAATCTAGCTTGTGATGGGTTGCTTGCAGAAAACTTTGCATTGCTTGGTTTTGCAAGGTCGGATTGGACAACTGAAGCATTCCGTCAACAAATGAATGAAGACATTAAAAAATTCCATACACGCCAACAATTTGACCAAGAAGTATGGGATAAACTAGTAAGCCGCTTTTATTATATGTCAGGTGAGCCAAGTAACCCTGAACATTTCCAAAGACTTAAAACAGAAGTTGCTAATCTTAACTCTCAACATAACACTGAAGGTAATGTACTCTTTTACTTTGCTGTTGCACCACGATTTTTTGGGATGCTCTGCGATAACCTTTATAATGCTGGTTTTCAAGGCGGTACAGGTTGGAAACGTATCATTGTTGAAAAACCTTTTGGTACTGATCTTGAATCGGCTCGCAAGCTTAATAAAGAAGTGCTTGCACATTGGGACGAAAACCAAATTTATCGAATTGACCACTATTTAGGTAAAGAAACTGTACAAAATTTATTATCTTTCCGTTTTTCTAACGGTATTTTTGAACCGCTATGGAATAAAAATTATATTGATAACATTCAATTTAATGTTTCTGAGGAAGTAGATGTAGGCTCACGAGGTGGTTATTATGACACTTCAGGCGTTTTACGAGATATGATGCAAAATCATATGTTTCAAATGTTAGCTTGTCTTTGTATGGAAACACCTGGATCTTTTGAGCCTGATTCAATTCGTAATGAAAAAGCTAAACTCTTGCAATCCATTCGAGTTTACACACCCGAAGAAGTAGAGCGTTATGTAGTGCGCGGTCAATATGGGCCAAAACTTGATGAAAATGGCAATGTTATCAAACCCGGCTATCGTCAAGAAAAGGATGTTCCAGCAGAATCTAAGACAGAAACCTATACAGCAGCACGCTTTCATATAGATAACTGGCGTTGGGAAGGTACACCCATTTATTTACGCTCAGGAAAAGCTTTATGGAAACGCGGGACAGAAATTGTTGTAGAGTTTAAGAAAGCTCCTCAAGTTCTCTTTCGTAATACCCCTGTTAAGCAACTTCATCCTAACCGGCTTATTTTCCACATCCAACCCTATCAAGGCATTGAAATGCAGTTTCAAGCTAAAATCCCAGGGCCAACACTTCAATTACAACCTGTCAATATGCGTTTTTCTTATTCTGATGCCTTTAAAGCTTCTCGTTATACAGGTTATGAAGTAATGATATATTCCTGTTCGCATGGCGATACAACACTCTTTTCACGTGGTGATTTAGTTGTAGCTGCTTGGGAAGTAGCACAACCAATTATGGATTATTGGGCTGCTACACCTGCAAATAATTTTCCAAACTATGCTCGTGGTAGTTGGGGGCCAATAGAGGCTTCTGACCTTATCGAAAAAGATGGACGGCGTTGGTTTGAAGTTGTTACAGATGATTTATTAAAGCGAGTCGCTTTGTTTCAAAATGGGGATATGCTTTTCCTCTCACAAGTTATCCAAGCATTACGTCCAAAAATGGCGGAAGCAGGCGAAATGATTATTAATAAAGGTGAAATTGGCCGCGAAATGTATTTACTTGCTCGTGGTGAAGTTGACGTGCTAGATGATTCTGGAAATGTTGTTAAGGTGCTTAAGGATGGTGATTTCTTTGGTGAGGTTGCACTTTTGAAATCAACTCCTCGTATGGCTAATGTTCGCGCTCGTTCAAGCTGTGATCTTTTTGTGCTAGACAAAGCGGACTTTAACCGCATTCTACACGATCATCCACAATTTGCTGAAAACGTTATGAAGGTTGCTAATGAACGCTACAGCGTAAAATAAAAAGAAAATTCTGTAAAAATAGAGAATGCCACCTAAAACTTAAATTTTAGGTGGCATAAATTTAGATGGGTAGATGTTTAATTATTCTTAGTTACTCTATGACAGCAGATGTTACATCTTTATTTTCATCATAGACTAGGGTTAATTTTTCAATTTGAGTTAAGTTAAGACCTTCCCATTCTTCATTACCAGAACCATCAGCCCAAGCTACCATAATATCCCATTTTGCAGCCTTAGCTTTTGGATGAAATTCTATTTTTAAAGCTGCTCCATTCTTAAATGTTTTGCCATGTAGAACTTCATCATCTTTAGTCCAATCACCTGTACCAGTAGCACCAATGTAGAGAGCTTTAATGTCATAACCTGTTTTATTTACAATGGTAAAATCAAGCTCTGCATTTTGTGCAGCAGAAACAGTTGAAGTTAAGGAAGTGCTGTTAAAATTGCCAGTAAATCCTAATACACCGAGGCAAAGCATAATGGAAGTAGCAAATACAAAAATTTTACGCATAAATGTCTCCTTAAATTTTCTAAAATCTTTATCTTAAATTTTTATTACTCAACAGCCCTAAAACATCATTTGGTTATGCTCATAAACAACCTTAACAGGTGTTGGGGATAGCAACTTTTTAGACTGTCTTTACAAGAGAGAATATAATTTAATAAAAAATGTTTGTACAGCTAAATTATTCTATTTAATGAAGTTATATCGATGAACGGGTTTTTTTATCGCTAAAAGGTATTTAAATGGAAATTTTGATAAAAATTTAATTATTTGATTTAAGAAAACTTGCTTATTTAACTAAGTAATCATTTGCAGTCTGCTGAAAGTGTTATGGAAGTTGCTAACAAAGACTACAGCGTAAAATAAAAAGCAAACAAAGCAGTGAGTAATAAACAAGTAAAAATAGAGAATGCCACCTAAAATTTATTTAAATTTTAGGTGGCACAATTTAGATGGGTAGATGTTTAATTATTCTATAATTGCAGAAGTTTCATTATTTTCTTTATCATAAACTAGGGTTACTTTTTCAATTTGAGTTAAGTTAAGACCTTCCCATTCTTCATTACCAGAGCCATCAGCCCAAGCTACCATAATATCCCATTTTTCTGCTGTAGCTTTTGGATGAAATTCTATTTTTAAAGCTGCTCCTTGCTTAAAAGCTCTGCCATGTAAAACTTCGTCTTCATTAGCCCAATCACCTGTACCAGTAGCACCAATATAGAGAGCTTTGATGTCATAACCTGTGTTGTTTACAAGAGTAAAATCAAGTTCTTCGTTTTGTGCTGCGGAAACAATAGGAGTTAAAGAAGTGCTGTTAGAATTGCCAGTAAATCCTAATACACCGAGGCAAAGCATAATGGAAGTAGCAAATACAAAAATTTTACGCATAAATGTCTCCTTAAATTTTCTAAAATCTTTATCTTAAATTTTTATTACTCAACAGCCCTAAAACATCATTTGGTTATGCTCATAAACAACCTTAACAGGTGTTGGGGATAGCAACTTTTTAGACTGTCTTTACAAGAGAGAATATAATTTAATAAAAAATGTTTGTACAGCTAAATTATTCTATTTAATGAAGTTATATCGATGAACGGGTTTTTTTATCGCTAAGAGGTATTTAAGTAGAAATTTTGATAAAAATTTAATTATTTGATTTAAGAAAACTTGCTTATTTAACTAGTACTTTTATACAAGCAAATTCAGGATGTCGGGAATAGAAATCTCTAACATAACGCCCATCACATAAAGTTACTAAAGTTCCTTCAGATGTATCTTCTTGTAAAGCAATTAGATAGCGGCTAAAAGCAAGGAGTTCTTTACCTTCAGGTGTTGCTAAAGCTTTTTGGAAAACTAAATTATCTCGATCAACAAAAATTTGTTTTGGAGTAGTCAAATTATTATTAGTTAAATTAATTGTGCCAAAGTAAAAATTATTTTGACTTTCGCCTAGGAATTCCCATTTCAAAGGGTTAGCAGGTGTAGGAGAAACAGAGAATTTTGTTATTTTTTCTTTGACTTGTGTTTGAAAATAGGTTTCAGCTTTTGTTAAAGCCTGTGTTTGTAAGTAATTAAGAGTTAGTAAATAGCTACATAGCAAAATTAAAGCAATTCTAGCAACCCAGTTTTTGCCTTGGTTAGTTGTCCATTCTCTAAAATAAAGTCGAATACTTATTAAAATCCCGACTCCAGCAGTCCAAATAGCAATAGTAATGCTAGCAACTCGACCAGAAAAAAACATTATTTGCCATGCAATAACTGCTAGCACAGCCCAAATAGCAGTAAGATTTTTAGAACGAACTCCTGTAAGAAAGACTGCTCCACCTAAAATTAACCATATCCAAGGGTCAACAATAAAAACAAGGTCTCCATAAAACCATTTTTCATTCCAAGGTAAAAAAAGGACGGATTCCATAATTATTAAGGCCGTCTAGCATTGGGTGAGTGCCAACAGCAACAAATGAAGAGATAAATAAGCGTAGCCAAAGGGAAAAAGAAGAAAGATTAATAGTTGTATTATTACTAGTTGTAGAATTCTGCCAGCGTTGCCAGAAAAACCAAGCGGTTGCTAATGCTAGCGATAAAATAATAACACCAGGAATAGCATGTGTTAGACCTCGATGGTGTCTTAAATAAGCTGTCTTACCAAATAAATTAACAATCACATCAATATCTGGCAAATTAGCCCCAATTACCCAAAGTGGTAAAATATTAGGAACATAGCGGTCAAAGCCACTACGATAAAGTACCGCACCAAAAAGTGAATGGGTGAGGTTTTCCATAAAATTTTAGCTATGCAAGAACTAATTTTTGTAATGCTGGCAATACTTCTTCAGCTTTTCCTTGTAAAAAGCAGTCTGTTCTAGTCTTAGTAATTCTAGTTGGTTCGGTGTTAATCTCTATAATCTTTGCTCCTAGGGCATGTACGGCTGTAGGTAGTCCCGCGGCTGGATGAACTTCTGCTGAAGTGCCAATAATAAGAAGTAAATCTAGGCTATTTTGCCAATGAATAATTTCTTGCATAACTTCTCGTTTTAGATCTTCGCCAAATAATATTACATCTGGTTTTAAGTAATGAAATAGCTGATGGCTTCCCGGTACAGTTGCAACACGTGGACAAGGTATGGGTTGAGGTGGTAGCCCTGTTGTAGGAGTCGGCTCATGATAGCCACATTCAGGACAAGCTAAGGTGCGCCCACAACCATGCATTTCTATTACTGTTTTACTTCCAGCAACTTGATGTAGCCCATCAATATTTTGGGTAATGACAGCGCGTAGTTTTCCTGCTTTTTCTAGTTCTGCTAGTGCAATATGGGCTGGATTAGGGCTAGCTTGACGAACCTGGCTACTAACAGCTAAAAACATTTTCCAAACTTTTTCTGGTTCATCAATAAAAGTGTTAAGTGTTGCATATTCCATAGGCTCAAATTCATCCCAAAGCCCTCCAGAACTACGAAAATCAGGTATTCCACTAGCAACAGAAACACCTGCCCCGGTTAAAGCAACAGCCGTCTTGCTTGCTCGCCAAATTTCAGCAGCTTTTTCTAAATTATTGTTTTCTGCACTTGTCATAAAACTTCCTTGAAGATTATTAAATTGCTATTATATGGGCTAAAATTAAACCCAATTTATCAGAAAATTACTAGTAGAATTTGACATTATATTGCTTATATAAAGCAATAAATTTTTAAATATCTAAAAATCTATGAGTTATCCCTGTTTAAGATGTGGTCGAACAACCATTAATCCTAATGAATTTTGTAGAAATTGTGTCTCACAAGACAAGACACAAAAAATATTGATTTTTGGTGCTGTTTTAGCAATTTTAGTGCTTGGAGCAATAGCCTTGTTGGTTTTTCAAGCAACACTATCATCATCTCCTACAGTTACATTAGTCAACACTCCTACACCAATAGCTATAACACCAATAGCCACTCAAACACCTGTAACTAATATTTCTTCATCTACTAATACCAGCCCAAAAACAGAGCTAATAACTACTTATTCAGCCACAATGCAACCAATAATGTCCGATGTTAGAGCCGAAATGACGGCTACAGTGCTTGATATTAAAGACTTTCTTAAATCAATTAATGCAATTAAGGATAGCAAAGATAATAAAGAGGTGCGCCGGATAATAGATAATTTTCGTGAGCAAATGAAAAAACATAGTGCAAAGCTTGTTACTCTTAATACATCTTTAAGATCTATTGCACCTCCTTCACAGTTAGAAAGCAAGCAGGAAAGCTTAAGCATTGCAATAAACAAATATAATGGTGCTGTTCAAGGCTATATCCAAGGGCTAGCCGCTTATAATTTCCAGCAAATTCGAGTCAGTCAAACACAACTAGAACAAGCAGATAAAGAAGTTTTAACGGTAATGGTTGAATTGCAAGAAATTTTTACAGAAAACAGTAAATAGAAAATTAATTTGTTAGTAGAATAAGAGCTTTTTATTAGGAAGTTATTAAATTTAGCCTCTCTCTTGGCTATTGCTCGTGTGCTATAATTGTTTACCTTTCGACAAATCGCCTTAAAATTTAACTTTAGAGGAAAATAATGCAAGGGACTTTAACAACTGCATATCTACCGGACTTACTGCGTACTATTTACACTCAGAGACGTACAGGCGTTTTAATACTTACTCAAGGCGATGTGCGAAAACAAGTTTTTTTTGAACTAGGCCAAATTGTTTTTGCCTCAAGTACCCGTAATGAAGACCGTTTAGGGGAAACTTTAGTTAGACATGGGAAGCTTTCTAGGGAGCAACTAACAGCTTTTCTTGATAGTTTAGAGTCAGGGCAACATTTAGGCAATGCTTTAGTTGAAAGGGATTTTCTTAATAATCGGGAACTAATTAGCTATGTTAATTTTCAAATCATAGACATTATTTATTCTCTGTTTAGTTGGACTACAGGAGCTTATGAATTTGCTCAAGGTGAAGAATATATGGCTCCAGAAGACCTAAAGCTAAAATTCTCTACTGCTACAGTAATTTTAGAAGGTGTACGTAGAATTGAAGATTATGAAGTTATTAGACGTGGTTTAGGTGATCTTAATAGGCTTATTATCCCAACAGAGTTTCCTTTACTACGTTTACAAACAATAGTATTAAAGCCTATAGAACATCGTATTTTAGAGCTAATTAAACAGCCAACAGATATTGTTAAAATCCTAGTTTCAACAAATGAGACAGCACAAAAAACATTAAAATCTTTGTATGGACTGCTTTCTATTGGACTGCTTAGACAAGCAGAAGTAGCAGAACTTTCAGAAACAACAGGAAAAATGGAGGCCCCAGAATCGCTACAACAACGTGCTGCTGCCGCGCTTCCAGCCTCATATACAGTTCGCTCTACAGAGCAAATTGCAAGACCAGCAGAGTTATCTTTTCCTGAGCCAAGTTCTACTCCTGTCACACCTACTAGCATAGCGCAAAATGCAGTTCAAAACATTCCCCAAAATGATGCACCGCTAGATTTAGAAAGGGTAAAAAGAGATATTTCTTTAATTAAAGACCGTGTTTCATCACAGGATGCTAAAGTAGTTTTTGGTTTAAGTCCCGAGCCTAGCGAGGAAGAAATCCGAAATGCTTACTATAGATTAGCTACTAAGTTTCACCCAGATAAATTTATTCAAGCCCCACGTCAAATAAGAGAAGATATAGACTATATTTTTTCTAATTTGACAAAGCTCTATAACAGATTGCAACAGGAAATGCCTAATGCTAGCTTGCCTCCAATTAATTTAAGTATTAGCTCTGCTGCTTTACCAAGACCTGCTAGCTTACAAAGTCCTAGTTCATCGGCGCAAACTGCACCATCTAGTTATAAGCCGACTTATCAACAAGCATCTTCTCCTTATCAAGTAGCTCCTCCACCTTCAGATTATCAAATTCCAGCATCATCCAATTACCAATCACCTAAATATCCAACAAGCGGTTATGTTTCGCCTAATTTATCATCACCAGCAGCTAGTTATTTACAACCTTCTTTTACACCTCCAACAAATTCAAGTAGTTTGTCAAATACTTCTCCTAATCGTGGGACAATGCGACCAATTTCTGATGAGCAATATGGAGGGATGCAAATGCAGAAATTTCCTCAACGTACTTTGCCTAGACTAGGTAAAATTGATATTGAGGGAGCATTAAATGATTTGTTTGATTATTTAGAAGATAGAAAAGCACCTTTATTTGTTGCTGATTCGCTTTCCTCGCTACTACGTACCAAACCGCCAACATATATTGAACAAGCAAATTTAGTTGAGGCAGTTGTTTCTTGGGCAAGACAAAAGGTTAGCTTTACAGGCCGTTCTCTTTCTGATGTACTTTTATTTGTTGTTAGTGCGATCAAACATGCAGAACAAGCTAGAGTCTTACAGGACTTTGAACCACAGAAATTTTATGGCTCTTTTATCCAAGAATTAGCTCGTTATTGTCCTCAAAATGAGGTGCAAAACTTCTTAACTCAAGCAGGACAGTTATAACAGATCTGCCTAGGTAGAATTTATTGTTTCAAAACTAATAGGACTTTTATTTTACAACACATTAAAAATAGCTAAATACTCTCGCATTGGTTAGGATGGCTTGCTATAATGCCAAAAATTCAGCAGTGGGAAGTGTTATGTCTAATAGCAAGCAAGAATTAATTATTAAGGTTTTAGAAGAAACAAAACTTTTTACACAAAGTTTATTAAAAGAAAATGAACGGCTACGACTTATGGTAGCCACATTAAGAAGAGTTGATACAGAAGTAAGCACTTCAGAACGCACAAAACCCGAAGAACTAGTAGGTTCTTTAGAAGATCGGTTTGAATATATTGCTAAAGAAAACAACCGTTTACAAAAAGAACTTGATTTAATAAAAGAAGAATTTACTAAAGCAGATTCAGAATCTCATAACCATTATTTACGTTATTTAGAGCTTGAAGAACAAAATGAAACTTTAGCAAATCTTTATGTAACAATTTCCCGCCTACATTCCACTTTCCAATTTAGCGAAGTAGTAGAAATTATTAAAGAAATAATTATTAATCATGTAGGTTCTGAGTCGTTTATTATTCTTTGGCAAGATGAAGCAACAAAACAATTTCAAGTAATTGCTGGTGAAGGTGAGCCATTAAATAACCAAAAAGTGTTTTCATCTGGAGATAACGCTATTAGCAAAGCGGCTCAAAGTGGAGAAATTTTTATTTCTATGGCTGATAGCGAAACGCATGACCCTATTGCTTGCATCCCCTTAAAAGCCTTTAACAAAGTCATTGGTGTAATAGTAATTTATAATTTACTAGCTCATAAATCTGCCTTTTCCCAAACAGACTTTGAATTATTTAGCCTAATGGCAGAACATGCTGCTTCAGCAATTGTCACCTCAATGATATTTGCCAAAGTTGGAACAAATATAGAAGAGTTTGTTGCAATAGAAAACTTGATGCAAATGATAAACACTTAAATTTTCATACTCTATAAGTTTCCTTTATTACTTACTTTTTAGCGAGTATTGTTGCTCGCTTTTTCTTTTTCAAATGTTCCTAGGACAGGAAAATGATCTGAAGCATTTACACAATCAATAATTTTCACTCTATTTAATTTCTGTGCTAGTTTGGCAGAAGCAAAAATATAATCTGTTCTATAATCAATTCTTATATCACCACGACTACGTATAGCCGTAACCCAATTAGGTTGAATAACTTGTTTATAATAAAGTGTATCGATCCAACCAAAAGATTCTAGCTCACTAATAACATCAAAACGTGGAGGAAGGTGATATTTGCTAGTTTGGCTTTTTTCTAAAAGTTCAGCTAAGTTTGTTGGATAAGGATCTTTTGTAGAAAGAGAATTTAAGTCACCTGCTAGTAAATAATATCCTTGCTCAAAATCTTTTTTATCAATTAATGAGCGTAGATAACGAGCCTCAACAAATCGCAAGTTTTCATTATGTGAATCAAAATGAGTAGCAAAAATATTTATTTTACTACCTAACCAATCAATGCTTGTGCGTACAATACAATGGCCTAAAAAAGCATCATCATTATAAGTAGTGGTTTCTATCATTGGAAAACGACTAAACAAAGCAATATTATAGCGGCTACCACTCCCACGAGGACGCGCTAAAGCAAGATAAGCAAATTCTTTAGTTGGCTTAACTGCAAGTATTTCAGCAACTTGTTCTAAACGATTATTTTCTTGCCAATCTAAGCATTCCTGTAAAATTAAAAAATCTGGGGTTGCTTTAGCAATAGTTTCTAACACTTGTTGAAAGCGTAATGTGTCGCCACCACCAAAAAGAATATTAAAAGTCATTACTTTAAAATCCATTTTAAATCCCTCTACAAAGATATTACTTTTGTAGGTTTCGAGCTTTTTCTAGTAAAGGTTTATAATGATTTAAGAGTAAATTTGTTGTTATAGCTTTTTGTAATAAATTTTCTGCTTCCTTTGCCAGATCATTATTTTTTTCAAGGCTGGCTCTAAGTAAAAGTAAATGCCCATTGATAGCCAAAATTTCTGCTTTTTCAGGGTCTATTTCTAAAGCTTGTTTAATTAGTGTTAAACCATTATTAATAGCTAGCATCGGGTTTTGGCTGTTTTTTATTTGCCACTGTGCTTGCCATAAATAGCTTTCTGCCATAATTTTATAAACAGTAGACTTACTATTAGATACTTTGCTTAAAATATTTCTAGTTTGATTAAGAAGTTTACTAGGATCTTGATTTTGCATTATTTGCCAACAAGCAGACATAAGTTCTAAATAACTTTGCTCTAAATAAATTTTTTGATAATTAGGATCAAGCTTATTACCTGCTTGAAAATTTTCTCTAGCTTGCTCTAAAAGTCCTGTAGGGTCAAGGTTTTTAGTTAAATAATAAAAAGCTTTTTTATTATAAATAAGCCCTAGGTTATAGTAAGGCTCTACTGTATCAGGATCTAACTCTACAGCTTTTTGGCTATACTCAATTGCTAAATCAAATAGTTTACTTGGATCTAAGTCTTTATTCATTAGTAAATTAGCTTTACCCATAGAGGTTAAAGCTAAATAGTTGTAAGCTTCTGCACGTTTAGGATTAAGTTTTATAGCTTCCTCTAAATGCTTAGTTGATAGCTCGTAAGACTTTGCAGGGTCAACTCCATGTTTAGCTTCATAATCTGCTTTATGATAAGCTGCTAAGCCAATATTACTATAAGCTGAATAAGTAGGTCTTATTTCAATAGATTTTTTTTCTTACGTAAGCATGACCTAAGTTATTATAGGCATAAGCATCTTTATTATCATAAAAAACAGCTTTTTTGGCTGTTGCAACAGCTTTATCAAAATATTCTGTAGGGTCTTGATTAGTATTCATTACTTCTTCACCTAACCGCCAAAGAACACGTGATTTTTTACGATAAACAGGAGAGCTTTCTGGATTAGCAATTAAAGCTTTATCACAAGCAGAAATAGCATCTTTATAAGCTGTTTGATAGAGTTCCTTATCATTAGTTATAATGCCTACATCCATTATTTTAGAATATTGATCACATTCCCCTTCATAAATACTATCGGCACTTTCTCCAATAGTTACAGCCAATTTATAAGCTTCTCCAGCTTTACTATAAGCTTCTTTTGCCTGTGGATAATTTCCCTTTTCTCGTTTAAGATCTCCTAACTTTATATAAATATCACCTTCTAGTTTTTTAGCTTCAAAAAGAAAAGGTATTTCTGTAAAAGCTTTTTGAGCTTTTTCTAAAGCTTTTTCATAGTTCTTTTCATAGAAAGCTATCAATCCTTCTGCGTAACTAGGAGAGATATTAGTTGAGGTTTTACTTGTACGTAAATATAAAAGGGCAGGATCACGTAATTCTTTTTCTATTTGTTCTTCTCGAGCTTTACGAAGTTCTGAGTTTGTAATACGCTCAGTTTCCATAAGTGCTTCTTGATAAAGTGCGCCAAGGGTTTGACCTAAACTATAGTAAAATTCTGGGCTATTATAACCACTAGCTAAAGCTATTTCTAAGTGTTATTTAGCTTTAGCATAGTCGTGTAAAAACAAATAGCCTTGACCTAAAGTATAATTATCTGGGCCAGAAGAAACTTTACCTAATTTCTGCATTTGTTGTTTTATATCAGCTATTTGCCGTTTTACTAAATTTTTTCTCTACTTAAATCATGAAGAGGTAAAAGATTACCAATCAGCATAGTTTGTTCAATATCTTTTACTTTTTGACCAAATTCTTGAGCTAAAAAGGCTTGTTCAGCGGCATTTAATCTTGTTCGTAAATTGCTAATAGCAGCAACTATTATTATTGCAAAAGTAAGGATTATAGAAATAACGGCTGTCTTATGATTTCTAGCCTTTTGAAAAATTCTATATGACAAAGTAACGGGTCTTGCCTGGATTGCACTACCACCTAGAAAGCGTCTTAAATCCTCGGCTAGGTCTTTTGCTGTTTTGTAACGGCGTTGAGGGTCTTTTTCTAAACATTTAGCAACAATGGTTTCTAAATTTACAGCAATACTTGGATCTATTTGTCTTAAGGTGGGAGCTTCTTTATTTAAGACCTTAAATAAAATATCCATAGGATTAATTCCTTCAAAAGGTAGCCTATGAACTAATATTTCATAAAGTGTAACACCTAGAGAATAAATATCTGTTCGTCTATCTATTTTATTAACTTGACCGCTAGCTTGCTCAGGAGACATATAAGAAGGAGTGCCTAAGATTTCACCTGTAACAGTCATACCTTTGCTAGAAACTTCTTTTACTAAACCAAAATCTAAGATAGATACTTGCAGCGTACCATCTGCCTTTTTTTCTACCATAATATTTTGAGGTTTTATATCACGATGGACTAGCCCTTGTTTATGTGCTGCGTCCAAGCCTTCTGCAATATCTATTACTAGTTTTAATTTTTCTTCTAAGCTTAATTCTTTGGCAACTTTAGCAAGTGTATTGCCCTCAATATATTGCATTGCAACAAAAATTTCGCTACCAATTTCACCTATTTCATATATTTTACAAATACTAGGATGATCTACTCTAGCTTGTGTTCGTCCTTCTAAAATCAGCCTTTGTTTAGCTCCACTATCATTATTATGAATAAACTTTAATGCTACATAACGATCTAAAGCCACATCATAAGCTTTATAGACGCTTCCCATTCCCCCTTGACCTAAAAGCTTAAAAACTTCATAACGCCCTATTTTCTTTAATATGTTTTTTTCTTCATTTGACAGGCTATTACGAGAGGAAGAAATTTTTTTGGACGTAGAAAAAAGCGTGTCTCGGCTAATAGTATTTTTGCTATCAGTTGCAAATGTTTTTAATGGATCTTTTTCTACTGAAGTTTGGGTAAAGATAGTTTGAACATTATCTTGTGTAGAAAGTTTGTAATCATAAGTAGGGTTTTCAACAGATAATTCATTATGTTGTTTAATTAAAGTAGGGTTTGAATTAAATAAGTCTAACTCGCTAAGTATTAAAAGTTCTCTTTTTAGCTCATTACTAGCAGTTTCAGTAAATAGCCCTAACTCTTGCATCTTATCAAGAAATTTTTCTCTATCCAGGTCAACTATTTTTAGTTCTGTTAGTTCTGTTAACTTTTCCTGGCTAAGTAAATTTTTTTTAAGTGCTAAATCAATTAGGTCTTGTGTTGTATATGTTATATTAGCCATAACTAGTAACGCTCCAAGCTAATAATACTACTTGTTACTAAGTTGCTAATAAACATATTTTTCTGTCTTTTAGTTAATTTATCACTTTAATAAATGAATCAATTAATTTTGCAAAAAGTTTTATTTAATTTGTTATATTGAATAAAAAATTTTTGTCTTTAGTCTTAGGATAACAAATTAATTTTATTTAAGCTTTTTATAACTTAGCATTCATTAGCTGAAAATAATAAACCCCAAACTAATCTTAAGGAGAATAGAGTATGGGTAAAAGACTACAATCTTTATATTTTCATATGTTTATGTGTTTTTGCCATTTGTTTTATATTATTATTACCTAATACTAATATTTTAGCCCAAGTGCAAATTGTAACGGATCCAAAGCTAAATGATAAACTTAACGAATTTCAACAAAACTTTGATATTAATCCTCCAGCAGTTTTAGGAGCAGTGCCATTTTTAGAGCTTAAAGGAAATAGCGGAAAGCTATCTTTTACCTTACAACAAAAGGACGCTATGACTTTCATTATGGTTCAGTACAATTTCTTCCTACATCTCCTATTAGTGCTAACCGCTTTTTTATAAGCCTTGCAATCAATCAAGTAGATATAATTGGCGATGCAGTAATAAATATTGCTAAAGGAAAAAATACTTTTGACTCAATAAGTTGTCCTGAAAGTCTTTTTGCTGCTGTTGATGTAATTTTTACTACTCAAGTGGAAGTTGCTCCTAGTGGAGAGTTAATTATTGGTGATGGAAAGGTAGAATTTGACCCTAATAGAATCTTAGCCAATCTTCCCTGCTTACAAAATCCTGCTATTGCCGCCAAGTTACTTCCTGCAAATATAGAAATAAACTTATCTGGCCCTAATAATATTTTAGATTTATTTGGTAAAGATTTAGCCATCAAAATAGGAGAAAAACCAAAAGGTAAACCACGTGATGGTATATTGAATTTGACTAATATGGCAATTCAAAACACTGTAAAAAAAATAGACTCACCTATTTCAACTACTAGCACTGATGTTGCAAAAACTAATTGTACAATGGTGACAGCTTTAGCATCTTCAGATTGTGGCTCAAAAGGTTTAATAGATGTAAAAAATATTTTTACTACTCTTTCTAGTATTTCTACACAAACTAGCCCAAATAATTTTAAGAATGCTTTGCAAATGTTTATTCAAGATTTGAAATTAATATCTCA
This sequence comes from Blastocatellia bacterium, assembly GCA_016713405.1. Lineage (NCBI taxonomy): Bacteria > Pseudomonadati > Acidobacteriota > Blastocatellia > Blastocatellia bacterium. Next base: position 2,885 of record JADJPF010000016.1, on the reverse strand, counting down.
GGATCTAAATCCATTTGGACAAAAAACATTGCAGAAATTTATTGATGATTTAAGTATTGTTATAGATGATGGAAAAATAGACCCTTTAGAAAAAGAAAACCTAGTTGCTAGTTTCTACAATTTAGTTTTAGTTGCAGGTATTAATAATACTCAACTAACCATTATTCAAAATAGTTTATTAACATCACTTGCAACTATTGCTGATACAAGTCAATTGGAAACAGATTTAATAAAACTTTTTATGGATGTTCAACCTTGCTTAAAACCCTAAGTAAGATTTAGCCATTATCTATTTTTGTAAGTTACGAGCTTCTATCAAAAGAGGCTCGTAATATTTTAATAACAAATCTTTTGCTATAGCTTTTTCTAACATTTTTTCAGCTTCTTTTGCTAAGTCTCTAGTTTTATCTTTTTCCTCTTTGGCTTTAAGCAAAGCTAAATGTCCATTTATAGCCAAAAATTCTGCCTTTTCAGGTTCAATTTCTAAACTTTTGTTGATTAGCATTATTGCCATATTAATAGTTTCTACAGCTTTATTATTATTTTTCATTTGCCAATCTGCTTGCCATAAGTAAGTTTCTGACATAGATTTGTAAAAATCAGAACTTGGTTCACTAGAAAGTTTTCTTAAAATAGTTCTAGCTTGGTTAATAAATTTACTTGGATCTTGATTTTGTAATATTTGCCAACGCGCTGCCAAAGTTTCTGAATAAATTTGTTCTAAGTAAATTTCTGCATCATCAGAATCTATTTTATTAGCTGTTTTTAATACCTCTCTAGCAGAGTTTAGAAATTCCTGTGGATCACGATTTTGCATCAAATAATAAAGAGCTTTTTTGTTGTAAGTAACACCTAAATTGTAATAAGGTTCTACTCCGTCCAGATCCATGCTTATCGCTTTTTGACTACACTCAATTGCTAGATCAAATAACTTTAGAGGATCTAAATTTCTATTTAGTAGGATATTTCCTTTGGTAGTATAACTAAGTGCTAAAGAATCATAAATAGCAGGATACCTAGGGTTAAGTTTAATAGCAGTTTGTAAGTTTTCAATTGAAAAATCATAAGATTTTATAGGGTCTATTTTATGTTCAATTTCATAATTACCTTTGGCCCAGGCCGCTAGACCAATATTATTATAAGCAGGAAAGTTTGGACTTAGTGCAATAGATTTTTGGTAACTTTCAATTGCTTTATCCAAAAGGACATCCATCTTTATCATTTTCAATTAAGTAAGCACCTCTACGCCAATAAACAAGCCCTAAACCATTATAAGTAAAAGCAAAATTAGGGTTTAATTCAATTGCTTTAAGATAGTTTTCTGCCGCTAAACTTAAGTTTTCTTCTGGATCTAAATCTATTTTTTGTTGGTAAGTAGCCTTCTTTAAATATGCATTACCTAAGTTATTATAAGCATAAATATCTTTATCATTATAGAAAATAGCCTTTTGGCCCATTTCAATAGCTTTGTCTAAATATTCTGTTGGATCTTGATTTGTGCTTATGATTTCTTCACCACGTCGCCAAAAAACGCGGGATTTTTTTCGATATGCAGTTGCGCTTTCTGGATTGGCAATTAAAGCTTTATCACAAGCAGATAAGGCTTCTTGATAAGCTGTTTGATAAAGATCTTTTTCACTATTTATAATTGCTACTTCCATTATTCTGGAATATCTATGACATTCTCCCCTCATAAACATTTCCAGCACTCTCTCCAATTGTTATAGCAACTTTATAAGCTTCTCCAGCCTTTTATAATCTTCTTTTGCTTCTGGTATTTTCCTGTTTCTTGTTTGCTATCAGCTAATTTTACATAAATATCACCTTCTAGCTTTTTTGCTTCATAAAGAGAAGGTATTTCACTAAAAGCTTTTTGGGTTTTCTCCAAAGCATCCATATAATTTTTTTCATAAAAAGCTACTAAACCTTCTGCATAAGCAGGTGAAACACGATTTGAGCCTTTGCTTTTGCGTAAATATAAAAGTGCTGGACTACGAAGCTCTTTTTCTATTTGTTCTTCCCGTGCTTTACGAAGTTCTGAGTTTGTAATACGTTCTGTTTCAATTAAAGCTTCTTGGTAGAGTGCGCCAAGGGTTTGACCTAAGCTATAATTGATTTCTGGACTATTATAACCATTAGCTAAAGCTATTTCTAAATGCTCTCTAGCTTTAGAATAATCACCTAAAGCCAAATAGCCTTGTCCTAAAGCATAATTACCCGGCCCTTCTGCTAAAGTGCCTAGTTTTAACATTTGTTGGCTTATATCTTTTATTTTTTGTTTTACTAAATCCTTTTCTCTACTTAAGTTATGCAAAGGTAAAACATTTCCAAATAACATAATGCTTTCAATTTCTTTTACTTCTTGACCAAATTGTTGTGCTAAGTAAGCTTGTTGAGCAGCATTTAGTCTTGTCCTTAAACTAACACCAGCAGAAACCAATACAACTATTAACGCAACAGCTAAAGAAGCAACAGCAATTTTATGATTTTTGGCCTTTTGTATCATTCGATAAGACCAACTAACAGGCTTTGCTTGAATTGCTGTCCCATCTAAATAACGGTTTAGATCTTCGGCTAATGCTTTTGCTGATTCATAACGACGTTGAGGGTCTTTTTCTAAACATTTAGCAACTATTGTTTCTATATGTATTGGAATGTTTGGATCTATTTGTCTTAAAAGAGGAGCTTCTTTATTTAAGACTTCTAACAAAATATCCATCGGGCTAAAACCTTCAAAAGGTAGCTGATGAACAAGTATTTCATATAGAGTTATTCCAAGTGAATAAACATCTGTGCGTCTATCTAAACTGCTAATGCGCCCACGAGCTTGTTCTGGGGACATATAACAAGGTGTTCCCAAGATTTCCCCTGTCATTGTCATACCT